>NZ_JBXWSL010000005.1:0-164612 GCF_059613425.1 Ruegeria sp. BHSA123
CGATCTGGCTGTACAGATTTGCTATGTCGTGTTTCTGGGGGCCATCGGAACCCTGATGTTCATTGAAAGCCTTGCCGCCATCCGAAAAGCCAGAAAGTCCGGGTATCAACCTGCCCCCAAGCGACGCCAGCGTACATGGGTTCACGCACTGCCCTTCAAGATGCGGTTTCGGGCATCAAGCCTTTACATCTCGGTCATACCACCTGCACTGGTCGGGTTTGGTGTTGGCATCCTGTCGGCGATCATGGGTGTCGGCGGCGGGTTCATCATGGTACCCGCGATGATCTATGTTCTTGGCATTCCGACCAAAGTGGTTATCGGGACATCCCTGTTCCAGATCATTTTCGTCGCCGGTTTCACAACCATGATACATGCGTCGACAAATTTCAGCGTCGACATAGTGCTTGCCCTGTTCTTGTTGCTTGGCGGCGTTCTGGGCGCGCAATTGGGGACGCAGATCGGTGCACGTCTGAAAGCCGAACAGCTGCGCATTCTGTTGGCGTTGCTGGTCATGGGCGTTGCCGGAAAGATCGGATTTGACCTTCTATTGCCGCCGTTGGAGATCTTTTCTCTGGCAGAGCCTGGAGGGGTATGATGTTGTTTTCTCCGTACCACGCGACAATAACCGCTCTTGAATTCGAGTTTGATAGAAGGCAAGCCAAGACCCAGCGCAAAGTGACGGTATCATGCATATTTACCTGCCCATAGCCGAAGTCTCGGTAAATGCATTTCTACTCCTTGGTCTGGGTGGAATGGTTGGAATTCTGTCGGGGATGTTCGGGGTCGGCGGCGGGTTTCTCATGACGCCGCTGCTGTTTTTCATTGGCATACCACCGGCTGTTGCGGTTGCGACAGAGGCCAATCAGATTGTTGCATCGTCCTTTTCCGGGGTGCTGGCCCATTTTCGACGAAAGACCGTTGACCTCAAGATGGGTACGGTTTTGTTGACAGGCGGTCTAGTCGGGGCTGCATTGGGCGTTGTTGTCTTTAACTATCTAAAAAGCCTGGGCCAGGTCGACCTTCTGGTAACCCTTTGTTACGTGGTCTTCCTTGGTATCATTGGCAGCCTGATGTTCATCGAAAGCTTGAGGGCGCTGCGCAAAGCCAAGAAAGGCGGGGCAGCGCCAGCCAAGCGCCGCCAACGTGGCTGGGTTCATTCGATGCCCTTCAAGATGCGCTTTCGCACATCAGGTCTTTATATCTCGGTCATTCCACCGGTTGTAGTTGGTCTAAGCGTCGGGGTCTTGTCCGCGATTATGGGGGTCGGTGGCGGCTTCATCATGGTCCCGGCGATGATTTACCTGCTGGGAATGCCCACGAAAGTCGTTGTCGGCACATCGTTGTTTCAGATCATCTTCGTAACCGCATTTACCACGATGCTGCACGCGACCACCAACTATACAGTGGACATTGTCCTGGCGGTATTGCTGCTGGTCGGGGGCGTCATTGGCGCCCAGATCGGAACCGTAATCGGTTCGCGCATGCCGGCAGAACAACTACGCGTTCTGTTGGCGGCGCTGGTTCTGGTCGTCTGCGGCAAGCTGGCCCTTGATTTGCTTCTTGAACCATCCGAGCTTTATTCGCTTGGCAACAGCGGGGGGCATTAAGAATGCTGCGCTATGTCTTTGCCGCTTTGTGCCTGTTCTGCCTGCCCGCCGCAGCCGATGAAGAGCAGGTCGTCCTGGGCCTCAGCCAGGATCGTGTTGCGATCACTGCCGACTTTGACGGGTCTGAGATCCTCATTTTCGGGGCCATCAAACGGGAATCACCCATTCCGCCAGGCCCACCAGTCGCGGTTATTGTAGCGGTTGCAGGCCCGTCCGAGCCCGTAACGGTTCGCCGCAAAGAGCGAAAGCTTGGGATTTGGGTAAACACCGATAGCGTTCTGGTCGACCTGGCACCAAGTTTCTACGCAGTTGCCACCAGCGAACCGTTGGATCAAATTCTGACCGATACCGAAGACCTGCGTCACCGCATTTCGATCGAACGCGCGATCCGGTCGGTCGGAGCGGCGATGCACATCCGTGGTGCTCAGGATTTTGCAGATGCCGTGATCCGTATCCGTGAATCTGAACAGCTGTATTCCATCCGCGAGAACACTGTGGCCGTGGACGAACAAACCTTGTTCCGGACGTCAATTGACATGCCTGCGGACCTGACCGAAGGGGATTACTCAGCTCGGATCTTCCTGACCCGCGGAGGAGAGGTTGTATCGCAATACGAAACCAAAATCGACGTCCGCAAAGTCGGGTTGGAGCGGTTTCTGTACAATATGTCCCGTCAGCAACCCGTTTGGTACGGGCTGATGTCATTGGTTATCGCAATTGCCGCGGGTTGGGGCGCGTCGACAGCGTTCCGTCTGTTGCGGGAAAACTGACACTCACCCCCTGCCGATATAGGGCATGGTCGTGGCCATGACCGTCATGAACTGCACATTCGCTTCGGGCGGCAGGGTGGCCATATGCAGAACGGACCGCGCGGCATCTTCAACCGCCATGGTTGGGTCCGGCGTCTGGCCTGCCGCCTGCGCCGCATCCACCAGATCCTGAACCATCTGCGTGCGTGCGTTGCCGATATCGATCTGACCACATGCAATTCCAAAGGATCGTCCATCCAGTGAAAGGCTGCGCGTCAGCCCCGTAATGGCATGTTTGGTCGCCGAATAATGTACAGAATTCGGACGCGGAACATACGCTGCAATCGATCCGTTATTGATGATCCGCCCGCCCTGCGGGCTTTGATGACGCATGATCCCAAAGGCCTCACGCGCGCATAGAAACATACCGTTCAGGTTGACGTTGACGGTTTGATACCAATCGTCCAACGCGATTTCGTCGATTGTGCCCCCGCGGGCAAAAATACCAGCGTTGTTAAACAGAACATCAAGTCGCCCTGTCCGATCCATGAATACGTGGAACGCCTGTTTGACTGCGTCCGGGTCGGTCACATCGGCGGGCATTGCTATGGCCGCCGGGTATTCTTGCGCGAGGGCATTCAGCTTGTCCGCGCTGCGCGCCAGCAGCCCGACCGTCCAGCCCTGCGCCAGAAAAAGCTCGGCGGTGGCCCGACCGATGCCAGAGCTTGCACCAGTTACGATTATGGAACCCATGTCTCTTCTGCCTTCAGTGCGAGTGAAACTGCGGGGACCGCGCGCAAATCATCTATCTGCAACGGGTGGGTGGGTTTTGACAATCGATTGCGAACCACCCAGATCAAACGCTCCTGTGCGCGGGTGATCGCGACATAAGCCAAACGCTTCCACAAAGGCTGCCCGGCCTCAGTACGGCCCATCCGGGCGGCGGCGTAAATGTCAGGGGCAAACACCTGAACCGTGTCCCACTGTGATCCTTGTGCCTTGTGTATCGTCACTGCAGCCCCGTGCAAAAACGTCGCCCCCATACGGGCGGCAAAAGGAATGAAGGGCTCTTCCTCATCCGGTTTTTCGATCTGGACAATCGACGCGGCGCTGACCTGTGGGTCTTCGGCCCCGATCACATGCAAGCGAGAAAACCCCGGCTTGCGACCGGGACCAAGATAGACAACCTGGGCCCCCTTGATCAGGCCGCGCGCCTCAAGATCCAACCGCTTTTTGCGGTGCTTCAACGGCAACTCGATCCCGTCGCAGATCAGCGGCTCACCTTCCAAAAGCTCCGTATCCGGTGCGCCATGAACTTGCCTGAACGCCTGTATCAAACGAATGCGCGTGGCGTTGCGCCAGACCAGAACCGGGCTGCGCGCCATCAGATCAACTTCGACCCGCTGCCCCCAAACGACCCTGTCATCCCGGCGGGCGGTGTCTTCGACCAAACGCTCAAATTCTTCAAATCCCATCGACGGATTGGCAAGAGCGTGCGCCAGATCCAGGATCGGGTTATCCGCGTCTTGCCGATGTACCCGCTGAAGCGTCAGCTTTCGTGGTTCGGGCAAGGCTTCAAACACCATGCTGCCGGACTGATTGACCGGAGCCAGCTGTGCGGGATCACCGAACAGCAGAAGGGTCGGGAATATCTCTTTCAGGTCTTCGAACTGACGATCATCCAGCATCGACGCCTCGTCGACAAACCCGATGTCCAGCGGTTCCTCGCGGCGTTTCCAACCTGTAATGAAGTCAGATCCGCGCAATCCGGCAGCGGCCAGCGCTCCGGGAATCGATTTGTTGTTACGATAAAACGCAGCAGCACGGTCCAAAGCTTCGTCTGTCAGACCTTCGATCTCGGGGCGCTCGTCATTTCCGGCCAGCCATTCGGCGATACGCTCGTATTCCGGGTCATAGACCGGCGTATAAAGGATGCGGTGAATTGTGGTTGCCGGAACACCTCGAAGGCGCAGAACACTTGCGGCTTTGTTCGTAGGGGCCAGAATAGCAAGGCTGCGCTTGTCTCTGGATTTACGACTTTCGTAGTCGCCGGACACGACCTGAACACCGGTCTCAGCCAGCGCTTTGTAAAGTTTGGCCAACAGCAACGTCTTGCCGGACCCGGCCTTGCCGATCACAGCCATCACGCCAGACTTCCCTGCCCCCGGCAGTTTCAGAAGGGCATCGTCCTCCAGGGCGACACCGGCTGAGCGCAGCATCTCGGCGATGCTGTCATACGCGGCGGCCTGATCATCTGAGAAGGTCACATTCGGCAAAGACATGGCGCGACCCTACAGGGCCGCGCCAACCATCACCAGATGCGGATTTGCGTTTTCCGGTCCTTAGGCAGACAGGGCAAATCGGTGCAGTTTGGATCGCCCGAAAGCTGCATTGAACCACATGCGCGAAAGCTCACGCGGGATGCCCGCCCGTTCGGCCACGCGGTTGCAATCATCCGCTGAATAGGGCCATAGCCCGACCGAGATCTGGTCACGCCCTGTGCCTTGGGTTCCAAGAACCTCGGGGGACGACCCGATCAGACGATAGATCCGGATCATGCGGGCATCAAATACACCGGCAATATGCGTCAGGCCAAAGCCCTCCATCATCTCACCGCCGCTGAGCATGATGGCCCCGGCAGTGTGCGGGCTGGCTGTGCGGGACAGGCAGAACCGGGTCACCTCCCAGATCAGAGGGCTGCAAATCGGCTTTCCACCGTTGAGATGCCCAAACACCTCATTGATCATTACCCGGCCGGTTGTCGGCAATACCCGCATTGACCCACCATGGCTGCCATCCGGTTCTTCCCAGATGACATAAAGCGGGTTGAGGTCGTCGTACTCATCCCGCTCTTCTCCTTTTTTGTTGACATGGACGTCCCACCCCAACCGGGTTTTGAACTGATCTGCGCGATCCTTGAACATCCCCTCAGCCAGAGTCGGAAATCTGTGTAACTCATCGGCATACAGATAACGCAACATGACTTTTCCCCTTGTCGTCCTGTGCAGGAACGAAGGGGGTACAGAGTCGTGGTTAATATTGCGTTTTGAGGACGCTTTGCCCTTAAACGACTATTAATCCCCGGCTGAGTGCCGTTGCGATTGCGTGGGTCGTGTTAAGGGCTCCGAGTTTCGATCGGGCGCTTTCAATGTAAACGCGTAACGTGTGTTCGGAAATCGACAGGGAATGCGCCACCTGAGCGCGGCTGTAACCCAGTGCCAAAAGGGTAATGGCGTCGATTTCACGGGGCGACAGGCTGCGCGTTGCATCCGGTTGCCTGTCTTTTTCAAACTCCAGCGCTTTGCGATTGATATAGTGCGCAACAAGAATCAACTCGCGCCCAAAGGTCGAGATGAAGGTCTGCCAAGTTTGATCGTCGCAACTATGGTTAACGGTAAAAAGAGCGAACTGGCCGTTTGGCCCTCGGATCGGGATCGAGTATCCCTGATTGCCGACCCCATGGTCGTGGGCATCCTGAAGGAATGATTTGGCCACCTTGCTGGACCAGTCCAGAGACTTCCAGTCAACCGGGTGAAATCGCTGGAAACACCCCAGAATTACAGGATCAATACGATGATAGTTTTTTTCCCTGTATCGTTCGTACCAGGCGTCTGAGTAGGTCGTATAGCCGTATTGGTCCCCCGCGCCGTCAACCCAGTGATATGTCAGATGTGCGACCTTCAAAGTGTCTCGCAGACATTCGGCAACGGTGCTGAGCTCTTCAAGCGTGCTGGTGTTTTCCAAATCCTGAAGGATTTGACCCAAATCGGTTTTCGTTCCCATCCGCGGGCGCCCGTGCCTCGTTCTTTAGGGACGCGATCTCGGCCGCCGCAATCAGCCTTGTATCATCAAGCTGTTCTGCAAGCGCGCTCAACCCATTCGCAACGGCAAAAGCGTTGAGGTCCGATAGTACGTCCAATATCCACTCATTTTGCGCCATCAGGGTCTCTCTGAAACAGTTAACGAAGCGTTAACACAACCATAACATGTATGATCTTTTTCGACCTATTCACCGGTTTCTACTCCCCAAAAATAGCGGGAGTAATAATCGCAAGCATTTGAAACCATGAAAAAGGTCTGCAAACAGCAAACCACCCGCGAACCGGCAGTGCGATTCGCGGGTGGTTTTTGTCTAAGGTCCTGAACTGTTTCAGCCTGCGTCCAAAACTTCTTCGAGTGTGCGCAGCCCGGTACGCGGCGCCTGAACAAGCACAGACATGTTGCCCGGCTTGTGTTCATTCCGCAGCATTTTCATATGTGCTTCCGGAAGGTCGTTCCAGGCAAACACCTCGGACATACAGGGGTCCAGACGGCGCTCGACCATCAGCTTGTTCGCCGCTGCCGCTTGTTTCAGATGGGCAAAATGCGAACCCTGCAGGCGTTTCTGGTGCATCCACATGTAACGTACGTCGAATGTGCAGTTGAACCCGGACGTCCCCGCACAAATCACAACCATGCCGCCTTTTTTCACCACGAAGGTCGAGACCGGGAAGGTGCTTTCGCCCGGATGCTCGAACACCATGTCGACATTGTTGCCCTTGCCGGTGATATCCCAGATCGCCTTGCCGAACTTGCGGGCCTCTTTGAACCACTCGGCGTATTCAGGCGTATTGACCGTGGGCAGTTGGCCCCAGCAATTAAAGTCGCGGCGGTTCAAAACCCCTTTTGCGCCCAGACCCATGACGAAATCGCGCTTGCTTTCGTCCGAAATCACCCCGATCGCGTTTGCCCCGGCTGTGTTGATCAACTGGATAGCATAAGACCCCAGACCGCCCGAGGCACCCCAGACCAGAACGTTCTGACCCGGTTTCAGGTCGTGCGGTTCGTGACCAAACAGCATACGGTAAGCTGTCGCGAGTGTCAGCGTGTAGCACGCCGCTTCTTCCCAGGTCAGGTGCTTGGGGCGCGGCATCAACTGCTGAGCTTGCACGCGTGTGAACTGGCTGAACGAGCCGTCAGGTGTTTCATAGCCCCAGATCCGCTGGCTGGTCGAGTACATTGGGTCGCCGCCGTTGCATTCTTCGTCATCGCCATCGTCCTGGTTGCAGTGGATGACAACTTCATCGCCAACCTTCCACCGCTTGACCTTGTCGCCAACAGCCCAGACGATACCCGATGCATCAGAGCCTGCGACATGGTACGGTGCCTTGTGGCCATCGAAGGGGCTGATCGGCTGGCCCAGTGCGGCCCAGACACCGTTGTAGTTAACGCCTGCTGCCATCACCAGAACAAGTACCTCATTGCTGTCCAGCGTGGGTACATCTACCACTTCCTGCTGCATTGCAGTGTTTGGCTCGCCATGGCGTTCCTTTCGGATGGCCCATGCGTACATTTGTTTCGGGACATATCCCATCGGAGGGATCTCACCCATTTCATAGAGGTCTTTTTCAGGTGCCTCATACGACGCGATACCGGTTTCGGTGTCCAAAGCCATGCTGGCCTCCTTTTTCAATACTTTTGCCGCGACGCAGAATCGCGTGCTTTATCAGATGAAATATTGGCCATCGCGAAATATTGCAACCGTTTTTGATGCTAAATTGTAATTTTATGACCCAGCGGTTGCAGAAATTATTTTGCATACGCAGAAACAGAAGGGCGCGCGGAAACCGGTACAGATGCTGCATAATACTCCAGCAAATCACCGCGTTGCCCAGATTCGGAAAGAACATGCCCCTGCCGCTTGAGTATCCGTCGTTCAATCAACTGATCCAAAGCGCTTGATATGGCCGACGCATTGTCTTGGGTCTGCTTACCGTCACGTTCCATCATCGCCTGAATACAGGACCGCAGATCCTGTTCCGCCATCGGCCCATTGTCACGTATCAGCAAACAAGCCGCAGGGGCCGGGACCAACGGGATCGCGTTCTGGATACGCTGCATCAATGTGCGCGCCAGATCGGTCATCATGTCATCACTGCCCTTGGCCCGGAACTCTTTCAGAGAAATCGGGATTCCGTACCGGACCGATGCCAGCCCAAACCGCTTGTAACGCCCGATCACTCGCCGCCAGAACTGTTTGAGAATCCAACGCGTGATGACCCCGATCCGGGCCCGAAAACGACGCTCTTTTCCCAGTGCCGCACGGGTCAGAATGGTGTCTTCGAGCACACGGTCATAATTCAAAGCGACAGGAACGAATACGACATCACGCCCCTGCGACGTCGTCCCATCCATTATATACTTGAGCAATCCAAGCTTTGGGCGGGCGAGCGCTCCTGTCAGGCTTAAACCACCTTCTGGAAACATGGCTTGCGTAACACCGGCTTCGGTCGCATGGCGCACATAGGTGGACAAAACCTGCCGGTAGAGCTCGCTGCCTGACTTGCGCCGGATAAAGTAGGCCCCCATTGCCCGGATCAACCGGCTCAGCGGCCAAACCCGCGCCCATTCTCCTACTGCGTAGGATAAAGCAGAGTGCGGGGCCGCCAGATATGTAACCAATACGTAGTCCATATTGCTTCTGTGGTTCATCACAAAAACAACGGTTGCATCAGGGTCGATTGTCCTGACCGCGTCTTCGTCCTCGTAGCTAAGCCGCACCTCGTAGAACGTGTTGCTTAACAGCCGGGCTAGCCGGATCGCAAAACTGAAATAGGCGAAGGCGGAAAAGGACGGCACGATCTCGCGGGCATAGCGGCGTGCCTGCTCGGACGCAACGGCTTCGGGTATTCCAGTTTCGAGGGCGTGATGCTGAACCGCTTTACCAACCTGCGGATCATAAATCAGCCGTTGAATCATGTCGTGCCGACGGGCCAGCTTGAACGGTTGGATCGGACGTTGCAGGCGCTGGTTCAAACGCGCCACGGCACGTTCCAACCGGCGGCGGAAAAACCATCGGACTGACGGGAACAGAAAATGTGAAGCGAAAGTAACCATGGCAAAGACCACGATCAGCACAAAAAGCCAAAGCGGAAGTTCCACGGTTTGCGTCATGGCCGCACCTTGCCACCAATCGAAGCTGCTCACAATCTGAACAATTGCAGGATGCCGCAACGCAGCGAATTGACATGTCCCGAAAATTGCGCTTTAGAACCTCAGGACGTAATTTTATTGCCCACCGAAACGCGAGGCCCCTTCATGACGCAGATGCAGAAAGATCGCCCCTGGCTCATCCGGACCTATGCCGGTCATTCCACCGCCAAGGCCTCGAACGCGCTTTATCGTGGCAACCTCGCCAAAGGGCAAACCGGTCTTTCGGTTGCCTTCGATCTGCCCACCCAGACCGGATATGACAGTGACCACACGTTGGCACGTGGCGAAGTTGGCAAAGTCGGGGTGCCCGTCTGCCATCTGGGCGATATGCGGGTTTTGTTCGATCAGATTCCGCTGGAACAGATGAACACGTCAATGACGATCAACGCGACCGCCCCTTGGTTGCTAGCCCTTTACATCGCCGCGGCCGAGGAACAAGGCGCTGACGTTTCCAAATTGCAGGGCACGGTCCAGAACGACCTGATCAAGGAATATCTGAGCCGGGGCACTTATGTTTGCCCGCCAAAACCGTCGCTGAAGATGATCGCAGACGTGGCTGAGTATTGCTATTCCAATGTCCCCAAGTGGAACCCGATGAATGTGTGTTCCTATCACCTGCAAGAGGCAGGCGCGACACCGGAACAAGAACTTGCTTATGCGATGGCAACAGCCATTGCCGTGCTGGACGAGCTGCGCCCCCGTGTTCCGGTCGAAGATTTTCCGGCACTGTGTGGTCGGATTTCGTTTTTCGTGAATGCAGGAATCCGTTTTGTTACCGAAATGTGCAAAATGCGCGCGTTTGTTGATCTTTGGGATGAAATTCTGCAACAGCGGTATAGTGTTGAGAACCCAAAGTTCCGCCGCTTCCGCTATGGTGTGCAGGTAAACTCACTGGGCCTGACCGAACAGCAGCCAGAGAACAACGTGTACCGTATCCTGATTGAAATGCTGGCCGTGACGCTGTCGAAAAGCGCGCGCGCCCGCGCGGTGCAGTTGCCTGCATGGAACGAGGCACTTGGCCTGCCACGCCCCTGGGACCAGCAATGGTCCATGCGGATGCAGCAAATTCTGGCCTATGAAACTGATCTGTTGGAATTCGATGACCTGTTCGATGGCAACCCGGCTGTTGATGCCAAGGTCGAAGAATTGAAAGCAGGCGCGCGGGCAGAGCTGGCGAACCTGGATTCGATGGGCGGTGCGGTTGCGTCTATTGAGTATATGAAATCCCGCCTTGTGGATTCCAACGCCGAACGTCTGAACCGGATCGAACGCAACGAAACCGTCGTGGTCGGCGTGAACAAATGGATGGAAGGCGAGGCTTCCCCCCTTCAGACTGAAGATGGCGGCATCATGGTCGTTGATCCTGCCGTGGAACAGGAACAGATCGACCGCTTGAATGCGTGGCGGGCTGAGCGGGACGAAGCGGCTGTTGCAGCGACCTTGGCCGCGTTGCGCCAAGCGGCTCAGACAGGAGCAAACGTCATGGAGCCGTCCATTGCCGCTGCCAAGGCGGGTGTGACCACCGGCGAATGGGCCGAAGAGATGCGCAAGGTCTTCGGCACTTATCGTGGTCCGACCGGCGTTTCCGGATCGGTCTCGAACAAAACCGAAGGGTTGGATGACCTGCGCGCGGCGGTTGATGCCGTCAGCGACAAACTGGGGCGACGCCTGAAATTTCTGGTTGGAAAACCGGGATTGGACGGCCATTCCAACGGCGCCGAACAAATCGCGTTCCGTGCCCGCGACTGCGGCATGGATATCAGCTATGAGGGTATCCGGCTGACCCCGGAAGAAATTGTCACCTCAGCCCGCGACGATGACGCACATGTCATCGGGTTGTCGATCCTGTCCGGTAGCCATCTGCCTTTGGTCGAAGATGTAATGGATCGGCTGCAGAAGGCTGGCTTGTCTCACATTCCCGTGGTTGTTGGCGGAATTATTCCGGATGACGATGCCGCAAAATTGAAAGCCATGGGTGTAGCCAAGGTTTACACCCCCAAAAACTTTGAACTTAATGCGATCATGAGCGATATCGTAACACTGGTTGACCCCAAAAACCTCGCAGCCGAGTAACTGAGGTTTTAGACCCTTAATTCCCCGTTTCTTCCCTTTTGATATTTGGGATGGAATAAACCATTCGTTATAATTACGGTGCGCACTCAAGTGCACCGTAAATAATATCCTTCGGAGATGAATGATGGGGATCAATCTTGAACAGATGTCGCGTAAAGACCTTTTGGCATTGCGTGACGATGTCGAAAAAGCCTTGGTAGGAGCCGAAAAACGCGAGCGCCGTGAGGCTTTGAAAGCCGCAGAAAAGGCTGCCGCGGAATTCGGATACTCGCTGTCCGAGCTTTCAGGCGACGCACCCCGCGCATCCAAGAACACGAAAACAAAAGAAAAATACCGCAACCCTGCCAATCCGGAACAAACCTGGACAGGTCGTGGCCGCAAGCCGAAATGGGTGCATGACGCGTTGCAGGCGGGTGCCGATATTTCCGATCTTGAAATCTGATCGGGGCGGAACAAACAATGACAATTCATATCGGCGCTGAAAAAGGTGAAATTGCAGAAACCGTTCTATTACCCGGAGATCCTTATCGGGCGAAATGGGCGGCCGAGACGTTTTTGGACGATGTGAAGCAAGTCAATAACGTTCGGGGGATGCTTGGGTTTACCGGAAATTGGAAGGGGAATCCTGTAACGATACAGGGTAGCGGCATGGGAATGCCCTCGCTCTCCATTTACGTAAACGAGTTAATTCGCGATTACGGCGCAAAAACCCTGATCCGAATTGGGTCGTGTGGCGGAATGCAGGACAGCGTAAAAATACGAGACGTCATTCTGGCAATGACGTCAACAACGCTGAGTACGCCGTCACGCGGTATCATGAAAGAACTGAACTTTGCACCCTGCGCCGATTGGAGTTTGTTGCAGGCGGCCGCAAAGGCGGCGGCTGCCAAAGCAACCCCTACCCATGTCGGCGGGATTTATTCTTCGGACGTTTTCTATGATGAGCGCCCGGACCTGAATGAACAGATGGTGCGCCACGGGATTCTCGGCGTCGAAATGGAGGCGGCCGAGCTCTATATCCTTGCAGCGCGCCACAAATGCCGTGCTCTGGCAGTTCTCACCGTTTCCGATCACCTTCTAACGGGAGAGGCTCTGCCATCCTCGGAACGTGAAAGCAGCTTTGGAGACATGGTGGAAATCGCGCTACAGGCCGCATTTCCGAGCAGCTGACAATGATGTAGTTGCCCGCTGAACCTAGCGCCCGTGCGTGCGATCATAGCCATTGCGCGCCGGGCTTTCCCAGCCATCCAGGTCTGTGACCGTCGCGGCAAATGTTTCGACCAACAAGGGAAAACACGCGGCTGTGTCCGAGGAATGTTCGGAGGAACAATCCCCACCCGGACAAGCGCTGAGATTGCCCAGCAGATCGATCTCAGCAAAGAACTCCAGATAGTCGCCGGGGCGAACGGGCGATGCTTTCATGAAATACTGACCTGTATCCCGAGTGAAACCGGTACACATGAAGACGTTCAGAACGTCGTGCACCACAGGTTCGGCCTCATCCATCGGAATACTCAGATGATCCGCCAGCGCGCGGGTCAGGTTGGAATGACAACAGTGGTGATACTGCGTGCCGGACAGCAAATTGCCCGTATATGGATCACAACGCGTGCCGATTACGTCATGAACCGATCCCCCGTATGCATCGATCCCGTACCATTCCAGTGTATCCGCTATGATCGTGGCCATCGGGCGCAGATGTGGGAAACTGGACCACATCCGCTCTCCGGTGGTCAGGTGCGTGCCATGCAAAGCCCGCGTTTTTCCGGAATAAAAGCGCTCGGATAAATCATTGCGGTTCCACAGGTTCAAATCGCCAACCTGCGGGCCTTCAACCGATGTGATGCGAAAGAAATGCCCGGCAGGTACATCAAAACAGCACGCCTCACGCGGAGGAACCAGGACTTCGCCGGTTTTGACTGCCCGTTGGCGTACAGATCTCATCCAGGGCAAATCTGGTCGCGGCAAGGCATCGTTCGGATAACAAATAACAGGGGCGACCGAACGACGGGCTTCGGCATCTTCGGGGGGGCGGGCAGTATTCTCAGAACCAGTCATGGCGTGCAGAGTGGCGGATTCTCTGGCTCGCGAAAAGCCCTATTCTCAACCATCACTTGCCTTCAGGCATCGCATAGGTTGGTCCGTCGCAGCGATTTCCGCTCCACAATAGTTGCACCGCCAGATGCCATGACGTCTGTCCTGTCGCCAGCGACAATCACGTGTCAGCGTTGAATGGCGCGAGCGCCAGAAAAAATAGGCGAACACTCCGGCGACCAACAAAAGCAGAAGAACAGGCATTCCTCTGCTTTGCCGATTGACCGAAGTTTTTCAAGGGCTGTCGTATTGGATCAGGCCGCGTTTGCGTATTCGAACAGCTCGGGCTCTTTGTCGGCTTTAACCGGTTCCGGCGTGTAGTAGGCCCATGCCTGCTCCAGCAGTTTCAGCGCCTCTTTAGCGTCGATTTTTTGTTTGGATGTGTTTGCATTCATTGGAGTGATCCTGACTCGAACTCATCACTCCTCCCTGACCAAAAAATAAGGCAATGCAGCCGGGGCCACATCGCCTTATTTTGCAAGATCGACATGCGTTTACCGCAATTCGGTGCAGGTTATTATACCGCGCGTTCGACCATCATCTTTTTAATCTCGGCAATCGCCTTGGCCGGGTTCAAACCTTTGGGGCAGGTCTTGGCACAGTTCATGATGGTGTGGCAGCGATAGAGCTTGAACGGATCTTCCAACTCGTCCAGACGCTCACCCGTGGCCTCATCCCGGCTGTCGATGATCCAGCGATATGCGTGCAACAGAGCAGCAGGGCCGAGATACCGGTCGCCGTTCCACCAGTAGCTCGGGCACGAGGTCGAGCAGCTGGCGCACATCACACACTCATAGAGACCATCCAGCTTTTTCCGATCTTCGATCGACTGCTTCCATTCCTTTGCAGGACGGTTGGTCTTGGTTTCCAGCCACGGCATGATCGACGCATGCTGGGCATAGAAATGGGTCAGATCAGGGATAAGGTCCTTGACCACAGGCATATGCGGCAGCGGATAGATTTTCACGTCGCCCTTGATCTCATCCATGCCATAGATACAGGCCAGCGTGTTGATCCCGTCAATATTCATCGCGCACGAGCCGCAGATGCCTTCACGGCATGACCGGCGAAATGTCAGGGTCGGGTCGATTTCGTTCTTGATCTTGATCAGCGCGTCCAAAACCATCGGCCCGCACGTGTCCATATCTACAAAGTAGGTATCGACACGGGGGTTCTGTCCGTCATCCGGGTTCCAGCGATAGATCTGGAACTTTCGCACATTGGTCGCGCCATCCGGCTTTGGCCAAGTCTTGCCGGTGATAATCCGGGAATTTTTGGGCAGGGTCAGTTGAACCATGTCAATTCTCCATTCAGCACAAGGCCGCCTTTCAGCCTGTCCGGGCGCGCTGAGACGCCCCTCGGTTATAATGCCCCCAATGGGCGATGTTCACGTCAAAATCCGACGCGAGCCAGTCCGCAACGCGTTGCGGATCGTCACAGTCGATATCAAAGCGCAGGAAGCGCGGGTTGCCGTCGAAATAGGCTTCTACTTCGGCATGGTGCACATCATACATATGTGCCCAGCCGTGTTTCACTTCATCGGCCGTTTGTCCATTGGCCTTGCAGCATCGCTCAAGGTACCTACCGCCGGAATGGTTGGCACGGGATGCGATCCAGTCATCGCGATTGCGCGTGTTCAGCAAGAAAAAGGCGTCCGGGTAAGCCGCATGCAATTCACGGAAGAAACGCGCCCCGTCCAGCATGAAGCGTGAGCTGACGAAAGCGATGTCGGTGAAGGCCCGCACCGCTCCGAACCCGTCCAGTGGTCGTCGCCCCATGGCTATGTTGGTCAACATGCGGTGCGCAAGGTTTCGGCCCTGGTCATCTTCCCAATGAACTGACGGTATCCTGCTGTTCTGGAACAGCCTGTGAAACGAGGTCGTTGCACAGCGGTTCAGCCCGATCAGGATGATCTTGGGATAGCCTGAACCGGATTGCAGGACCTCGACCGTCATGACAAGCACCGGACGCGGACCGACCACTGGCCAATGGCCATTGCGGTTTTCGTGGGTATTTGGCGCTTGCTCACCATTGCCTGCTGTCCGAGCCTTTTAGAACGTACGTGCCTTGGGTGCGATTTTCTTCAGGCTGATGCCACCTTCGTCTTCGGTCGTCAGCGGATCGACGATCACGGGACGATAGCTGAGCTCAACCTTGTTGCCTTCGACCCGACTAACCGTGTGAACACGCCAGTTTTCGTCATCACGTGCAGAGAAATCCTCGTGCGCGTGGGCACCACGGGATTCCTTGCGCGCCTCTGCGCCGACGATCGTGGCCAGCGCGTTAGGCATCAGGTTGGTCAGTTCCAGCGTTTCCATCAGGTCACTGTTCCAGACCAGCGACCGGTCTGTGACTTTCAGATCGTCCATCTTCGCAGCGATTGCCGTCATCTTCTCGACGCCTTCGGCCATGGTCTTGGCGGTACGGAACACGGCAGCATCCGCCTGCATGGTTTTCTGCATCTCAAGCCGCAACTCGGCGGTCGGGATGGAACCGCTAGCGTTGCGCACCGCGTCGAACCGGTCAAAGGCCTTATCGACCGATGCCTGGTTCAGAACCGGGTTCGCAGCTTCAGGATTCACGACTTTGCCTGCCCGGATCGCCGCCGCGCGGCCAAAGACCACAAGGTCAATCAGCGAGTTCGAGCCCAAGCGGTTCGCGCCGTGGACCGAGGCGCAACCGGCTTCGCCCACTGCCATCAGGCCCGGAACCACAGCTGTCGGGTTCTCGGCCGTTGGGTTCAGAACTTCACCCCAATAGTTTGTGGGGATACCGCCCATGTTATAGTGCACGGTTGGCAGAACCGGGATCGGTTCCTTGGTGACATCCACGCCGGCAAAGATCTTGGCGCTTTCCGAGATGCCGGGCAGACGTTCTGCCAAAGCTTCGGCTGGGAGGTGACTGAGGTTCAGGTGAATATGATCCCCTTCCGCACCGACACCACGGCCTTCGCGGATTTCCAAGGTCATCGAGCGCGAGACGTAATCGCGCGGTGCGAGGTCCTTGTACTGGGGGGCGTAACGCTCCATGAACCGTTCACCTTCCGAGTTGGTCAGGTAACCGCCCTCGCCACGCGCGCCTTCGGTGATCAGGCAGCCCGATCCGTAGATGCCGGTCGGGTGGAACTGAACGAACTCCATATCCTGCAGCGCCAAGCCCGCGCGGGCCACCATACCGCCACCGTCACCGGTGCAGGTATGGGCCGAGGTCGCGCTGAAATAGGCGCGGCCATACCCGCCGGTCGCCAGCACAACCATCTTGGCATTGAAGACATGCATCGTGCCATCGTCCAGCTTCCAGCAGACAACACCCTGACACTGGCCGTCATCGGACATGATCAGGTCGATGGCGAAGTATTCGATATAAAACTCGGCATTGTTCTTCAGCGACTGGCCATACAGCGTATGAAGGATCGCGTGGCCGGTCCTGTCCGCAGCGGCACAGGTGCGCTGGACTGCCGGGCCTTCGCCGAATTCAGTGGTGTGACCACCAAACGGGCGTTGATAGATCTTACCCTCTTCGGTTCGGCTGAACGGAACGCCATAGTGCTCCAGTTCGTAAACAGCCTTGGGCGCTTCCCGAGCTAGGTATTCCATCGCATCGGTATCGCCCAGCCAATCCGAGCCTTTCACAGTGTCGTACATGTGCCACTGCCAGTGGTCGGGCCCCATGTTTGACAACGACGCGGCGATACCGCCCTGAGCGGCCACAGTATGCGAACGGGTTGGGAAAACCTTGGTTACGCAAGCCGTGCGAAGACCCTGTTCCGCCATACCCAGTGTTGCCCGCAGACCGGCCCCACCGGCACCGACAACGACCACGTCATATTCATGCGTTTCGTATTCGTATGCAGCCATTTCTTTCAGCTCCGGGAATTAAAGGGCAATGCGAGCGACGGCAAAGATGCCAGCCGCAGCCGCGCCATAAGACAAGCAGGTCAACAGAATGATCAGGACCTTTTCAAGCGTGCCGTGAACATAATCTTCAAGCATCACCTGCGCACCGTCCGCGAAGTGTTTGAAGCCAACCGCCAGCGTCAGTGCTGCCACGATGGCAGGGAAAGGTCGCGAGTAGTAGTCGAGAACGACCTCGAATGGCTGGCCCAGGATCGGGCCAAAGGTGAATACAAACAACGGCACAAGGATCAGCAAAGCAACCGAGCTGACTTTCATCGCCCAGAAATGGGCAGTACCGGATTTCGCCGAGCCAAGTCCAGCGGCGCGTTTGCGGTCGGTCAGATAACGCATGTCAGGCCTCCAATCACGCGACGAGGACAAGGGTCAGAAGGGTCAAGACGACCGATCCGATAACAACAGCCCAACCCATTTTGGTCGCTGTCGGAATATCCAGACCAACTGCATTGTCCCAGATCAGATGCCGCACACCGGCCAGCGTGTGATACCAAAGCCCCCAAACGGACAGCGCCATCACAAGGTCTCCAAGCATCGAGGTTATTACCCCATTCGCTACGGCAAAGGCCTCGGGCGAGGTTGCAGCGGCCAGAAACCACCAGACGATCAACAGAGCTGCGAGCAGAAGGGCGTTACCGGTGATGCGCGTCAGGATGGACGTGATCGACGTCAGCTGCGGGCGATAAATCGACAGATGCGGCGAAAGTGGGCGATTGCCCCGATTTACATCGGCCATGGCGGCTCCTTTTCGGTTGGCTACCGAACGTTTTACTGGTTTTTGCGACACTGTCACGTGCTGCGAGTGCAAAAACCATCAAATTGCGCTCAATTATACGGATAATTCAATTATGTGATCACACAAAATAATCTCGTGATCACATATCACATTCCGCACTGTCAATGTTAGCGTTTTCAAGGCCGAAGAGATGTGATCACGAATCTCTCAAGCCGTCATTTCAGGTCTGCCGTTTGCTGCGTCACTTCGCGCAGCAGTTTTCGACGAATTCGTTCCGGGTAATCCGCGAACCCGGTGGCAGAAACGACAAAGGCACCTTCGCCCACGATGACATTCTCAAAGAAATATGCCGTCAGGTCCGGTTCGCTTTCCTCAATAGCCAGCGCGTTGACAACGATTCCCTCGGCGCGCAGGGCCGCATGTACCCGAGTAGGTTCAATCCCTTCATTGGACACACCGTCCCCTGACAGGTCAATCAGATGCCGTCGGCAGTCGGAAACCGAATCAAATGAACTCAGGGTCATTTGAAGCGCCTCGCCGATTGCCGTCGAAAAATTCCGCCAGATGCGCGGATCGGCGGCGACCCGGTCTGCAAACTGATCCAGCGTGGCAAAGCTATCGATACGGGTCCAGGGGATAGTGATCCGCTGGCGCGATGAGCCGGTCCACTGCACCAGCATCAGCCGCGCCTGCCCCCGCACCAGTGCCTCGGACACGATCGGGTCGCGCAAACCTGCGGCCAACCCATCCATCTGGATGCGATATTCGCTGCTATCGACCGAACCAGAAACGTCCACAGCCAAAGCCAAGGCCAGATCGCAGGCCTGAGCCGCAGGTGCCAGAGTGACGCTGGCCAATATCGCGCGTAGCAGGTTCATTGTGCGAACCTATCACGCCTTGCAAGCAGTGGCGTCACATATCCGTCAGATCACCTATTTGGGCATCAATGCCCAATAGTCGAGATCCAGAAGAACATCTGGCAGGTACCGCCCTTCTTCGTTCTTCAGCTTGAACGGATCACCGCCCTTGGTCGCGACCAGACGCAATCGCACAGCGCCTATGCCGGGAACCCCGGTTTCCGCTTTGTCCAAAACTTCGGACCATGCCTTGATCGTATCACCCGCAAAACAAGGGTTAGCATGGGCGCCACCATTCAAGCCGACAATCATCTGCGCATTTGCAAGGCCATTGAAGGAAAATGCCCGCGCCATCGAGATTACATGCCCACCGTAAATGAGCCGCCCTTCCGGACGGAACGTCAGGTCGTAATGCACCTTGGCGGTGTTCTGCCACAAACGTGTGGCTAGCATATGCTCGGCCTCTTCCACGGTGACACCGTCCACATGATCGATGGTTTCACCGACCTCATAATCGCCCCAGCGGTGCGCCTCGCCCGCGAGGGCAAAATCGTAGTTTGCAAAATCGAGCCCTTCCGGCACGATCAGGTCCTGCGGATCAAGCACAGCCTTCAAATCGGGAACAACCGTCTCGGGCGCGGGTGCATCCATGTTTGCCTTGCGCACCATGACCCAGCGCACATATTCAAGAACCACCTCGTCCAACTGGTTCAACCCGCGGGTACGAACCCAGACAACACCAGTTTTTCCGTTGGAATTCTGCTTCAGGCCGATAACCTCTGATACGGATCGCAGCGTATCGCCGGCAAAAACAGGTTTCAGCCAACGACCTTCGGCATAGCCCAGATTGGCAACCGCGTTCAGAGAAACATCAGGCACGGTCTTGCCGAACACGATGTGGAACGCGGCCAGATCATCTATCGGGCTTTCCGGCAACCCACAGTCCCGGGCAAATTCATCCGAGGAGTAAAGCGCGTGACGTGCGGGATAGAGCGCGTGATACAAGCCGCGCTCTCCCTCGGTCACGGTGCGAGGTACTGCATGCTGCAACACCTGCCCGACAGAATAGTCCTCGAAAAATCGGCCCGGATTTGTTTTTGCCATTACTGCTGTCCCAGTTTCATGTCGGGGGAATAGTCGGCCTCGACCTCTTTGGTCACGGCCTGCGCGCAACGCATTACATTGCCGTTGGCATCAAAGGCGTACGCCGGGTCACCATACAGCTCCCATCCCTTTGAAAGGGCGTCGGACACCTTGTGACAGAAGGCCGAAGTGTCTTCTTCGGTCAGCAAGCGATAAAGCTTCGACATCAAATCAAATCCTTATGAGCCGAACGGAGATGGGCCAACCAGCCCATGGATGTATCCGATAATTCCCATCAGAACGATCGAAGCCACAAAGAACATCGCATCCTTGCCGTAAGTGCCAGGCTCTGCCGGGGTCCACTCGGGTTCAGACTTGTTGATTACAATGACTTCGACCACCGCCCAGGCCAGAAGGCCACCAAACAGGATGATCGAGGCCAAATCGCCGTTCACCAACAGGTGCGCAAAAGCCCACAGTTTGAACCCGCCCAGCATCGGGTGGCGCAGCTTGTACAGCAGCCGGCCTTTTGTGCCCGCAGGGCTCATCAAATAAATCGCGATCAAAACCAACAGATTGTTGACGTGAATCAGAAAGGTCGGCGGCGCCCAAACATGGATGAAGTCGGTCATGCGATACCCGAAGATCATCAGAAGGATCGACGCGACCAAAGCCAGGGCAACAGCGCCTTTACCCGCGTCACCCATTGCGGCACGGCGTTCAGGTGCCACACGTTTGAACAGATGCGCCCCCCACCACAGCGCCACACCCAAGATCAGAAGAACAAAGCCCATGCTGGCCTACCCCGCTTGCAAAGCTAATATCGCCTCTGCTTTTGCCAGAATTTCGCGGGCAGTTACAACGTGCAGATTTTCGACAATCTTGCCATCGACAACGGCGACCCCTTGGCCAAGGGCCTCGGTCTCTTCAAAGGCCGAGATCTGGCGGCGAGCCAGGTCGATCTCATCATCCGATGGCGCGAAGGCGGTATTTGCCACTTCGACCTGGGCCGGGTGGATCAGCGTTTTGCCATCAAAGCCCATATCGCGGCCTTGCGCACATTCGAACGCCAGACCTTCGACATCCTTGAAGGCGTTGTAAACACCGTCGATGATGATCAGCCCTTCGGCCTTGGCAGCCAACAAGCACAGCCCTAACGAGGTCATCATCGGCAGGCGATCTGGGCGGAAGCGGGTTTGCAGCTCTTTCGCCAGATCATTTGTTCCCATCACGAATCCGGCCATCAGCGGATGCGCGGCGATTTCTGCTGCGTTCAGCATTCCACGCGGGGTTTCCATCATAGCCCAGATCGGCAAATCTCCGGTGATCGCAGCCAGCGCGTCTACGTCAGCCGCCGAATTCACTTTAGGCAACAGGACAACGTCGGCATCCATTTCGCGCACAGCCTCGGCATCCGCACGGCCCCATTCGGTGTCTAACCCGTTGATCCGAACAATCTTGACGCGTGATCCGTACCCTCCGGCAGCCAAAGCCGCCTTGAGCGTTTCGCGCGCATTGTCCTTTTCGTCGGCTGCGACCGCATCTTCCAGATCAAATATGATTGCATCTACCGGCAGAGTGCGGGCCTTTTCCAAAGCCCGGTCCCGGGACCCGGGGATATAGAGAACCGAACGATAGGGGCGCTGACGAGGATCCATGGACCACTCCCATTGAAATAAAGTTGCGCGGAATGGGGCATTTTTTACCGGAAAGTTCAAGCCCAAAATTGCCGCACCGCAGCAAACACGACGCAACGTGCTTTGCCTTAACTGAATTTCGGCCCCTGCGCGGCACCCTGACCGGCAGAGGGAACCGAAAGGATTCGGGATGCGAAAGACAATGTTCAAGATGACGATGGGACTAGGGATCATGGTACTTGCGGCACAACAGGTACAGGCCCAGGGGCAAAACTGCGCACCGCGAGAGGATGTGCTGGAAAGGTTGACCGACACTTATGGCGAAACGCGCAGGGGCTTTGGTCTGGCCCAGCAAGGCGCGGTCATGGAACTTTTCGCCTCAACTCAAAGCGGCAGCTGGACCATCACGGTGACCTTGCCCAACGGGGTCACCTGCCTCGTCGCTTCGGGGCAAGCTTTTGAGGCTGTAGCCGAAGCGCTGCCCCCGAACGCCTGATCAGGTAAGTGCGTCCCAGATCAGCTTACCGCCGGTGAGGGTCAGCAGCACATAGGCAATTCCAAAGAACAGGCGTTCGGACAACATGAAATGTGCACGGACGCCCAGCCAGGCACCGAGAACAGCAAACGGTGTTAACAGCATATCGGCCCATGCCGTCTGCCACGTGAACATGCCAAGATAAGCGTAGGGTACAAACTTCGCGATATTAATCACCCAGAAGACCAATACTGTACTGGCTTGAAACTCGGTCTTGGTCAGCCGTTGGGACAACAGGTAAACGGCAGCCGGAGGGCCTCCGGCATGGCTGACAAAGCTGGTGAATCCCGCGACCAGCCCTGCAAACAGGCCAGCGGAGGGCGGCAACCGTCTGGCAAACCCGCGCACCCAGCCTTTTGACTGTGCGATGTGCCAGATCACGAACCCGACCGAGATGCCGCCTATCAACAGGCGCAGCAGGTCATCATCCGTTGAACGGTAGAGCCATGCCCCCATTGCCACACCGGGTACAGCACCCAGGATCAGCAGGCGCGCATCCCCCCAGTTCCACCGCTTCCAATAAGGGCCCAAAGTGGCCACATCGATCACCATCAGAATCGGCAGCATCAGGGCCAGGGCCTGCCCGGGCGTTAGGATCAAGGCCAGAATCGATGATGACGCAAAGGCCACGCCCGAGCCGAAACCACCCTTCGAGATACCCGCAAAAATCACCGCCGGGATCGCCACTGCAAAAAACATCAGGTTCAATTCAAACATGCACCGGTCCCGGTTTTGGCTTGTCTCAAAGGCCCTTTAGCGCAACCACATAGGGTCTCGCAAACGGTATGCGGTTGTATGCCACGTCGCAGAACTCTTGCCTAATGCCGTTTTAACGACTAGCACAGCCGCGATTTCAAAACCGACCGGAGATATTCCAAATGGCCAGACCCAAGATTGCGCTGATCGGCGCGGGGAACATCGGCGGCACGCTTGCGCATCTTGCAGCTGTCAAAGAACTGGGTGACGTTGTCCTGTTTGACATCGCTGACGGGTTGCCACAGGGCAAGGCGCTCGACATCGCCGAATCCGGCCCGTCCGAAGGCTTTGACGCCTCGATGAAAGGCACCAGCGACTATGCCGATATCGCCGGCGCGGATGTCTGCATCGTGACCGCAGGCGTAGCCCGCAAACCGGGCATGAGCCGCGATGACCTGCTGGGCATCAACCTGAAAGTCATGAAGTCGGTCGGCGAAGGTATCGCAGCACATGCGCCCGATGCGTTCGTGATCTGCATCACCAACCCACTGGACGCCATGGTCTGGGCGCTGCGCGAATTCTCGGGCCTGCCGCATAACAAAGTCTGCGGCATGGCTGGCGTGCTGGATTCAGCACGTTTCGCGCATTTCCTGTCGGAAGAGTTCAACGTCTCGATGCGCGATGTGACCGCGTTCGTATTGGGCGGCCACGGCGACACCATGGTACCATCAGTTCGTTATTCGACCGTTGCTGGTATCCCTCTGCCTGATCTGGTTGAAATGGGCTGGACCTCGCAAGAAAAGCTGGACGCCATCGTACAGCGCACCCGTGATGGTGGCGCCGAAATCGTCGGCCTGCTGAAAACCGGATCGGCTTATTACGCGCCCGCCACCTCGGCGATCGAAATGACCGAAGCCTATCTGAAAGACCAAAAGCGTGTTCTGCCTTGTGCGGCGTACTGCAGCGGTGAGTTGGGCGTTAACGGCCTTTATGTCGGGGTGCCGACAGTCATTGGCGCAGGCGGCGTCGAGCGCATCGTTAACATCAAGCTGAACGAAGACGAGCAAGCCGGTTTCGACAATTCGGTCAACGCCGTGAAAGGCCTGATCGAGGCGTGCAAAGGCATCGACAGCTCGTTGGCGTAAAACTGCCAGACAATCCGAATTTGAGGCCGGCCCAATTATGGGCCGGTTTTCATTTTCCACCGCGGACCCCGGCCGCATATGTTGGCGCAAACGTCGCAAATCCCTTTTTTCGAATGTGATTTCAAAAAACTGTGCAGGAATATCGAATCAATCGATGGCACTTGAATTTTTGTGATCACACCCTAAAAACCCGTGATCACAAATGTTGAAAATCTTCGACAATTTCCCGTCTCAGGTCAAAAAACCCTTTAAATTTGCCCGCTAGACACGCCTATAACGGTTAAACGCAGTCAGACGGGACAATTTCGATGAACATTCACGAATATCAGGCCAAGGCTCTTCTTCGCAGCTACGGCGCTCCGGTCTCCGATGGTCGCGCCGTGCTGCGCGCCGAGGAAGCCAAAACCGCAGCCGGTGAACTGGATGGGCCGCTTTGGGTCGTCAAGGCGCAGATACACGCGGGCGGCCGCGGCAAAGGATCCTTCAAAGAGGCCGATGCAGGTGAAAAGGGCGGTGTCCGTCTGACGAAGTCGGTCGAAGAAGCGGCCGAAGAAGCCAAGAAGATGCTGGGTCGCACTCTGGTCACCCATCAGACGGGTCCGGCAGGCAAGCAGGTCAATCGCATCTATATCGAAGCCGGTTCCGGCATCGAGCGTGAACTGTACCTGGCCCTGCTGGTAGATCGTCAGACCAGCCGTATCTCGTTTGTCTGCTCGACGGAAGGCGGTATGGACATCGAAGAGGTTGCTGCCGCGACGCCCGAGAAAATCCTGTCCTTCTCGGTTGACCCGGCCACCGGTTACCAACCCTACCACGGCCGCCGCATTGCGTTTTCGCTGGGTTTGGAGGGCGCGCAGGTCAAGCAATGTGTCAGGCTTATGGGCATCCTCTACAAGGCCTTCGTCGAGAAGGATATGGAGATGCTGGAGATTAACCCACTGATCGTATCCGACAGTGGCGACCTGAAAGTGCTGGATGCCAAGGTTGGCTTTGACGGCAATGCGGTCTACCGCCACCCGGATATCGCCGAACTGCGCGACACGACCGAGGAAGATCCCAAGGAACTGGAAGCCAGCAAATACGACCTGAACTACATCGCACTGGATGGTGAGATCGGCTGCATGGTGAACGGTGCCGGTCTGGCGATGGCTACGATGGACATCATCAAACTGTATGGTGCCGAACCTGCCAACTTCCTCGACGTGGGTGGCGGTGCAACCAAAGAGAAGGTGACCGAGGCGTTCAAGATCATCACCTCGGACCCGCAGGTCAAAGGCATTCTGGTCAATATCTTCGGCGGCATCATGCGCTGTGACGTCATCGCCGAGGGCGTGGTGGCTGCGGTGAAAGAGGTCGGTCTGCAGGTTCCGCTTGTCGTGCGACTGGAAGGCACCAATGTCGAGAAAGGCAAAGAAATCATCAACAACTCGGGTCTGGACGTGATCGCGGCGGACAACCTGAAAGACGGTGCCGAGAAGATCGTCAAGGCGGTTAAGGGGTAAGCAAGTTGCTGTGGAGTGGGCTACAGGCCGACCCCACGGCAACTACAATCCAACTTTATCCATTTCACGCGGGAAATCGAAAGAAACAATCGATCTGATGTCCATCCCCATCTTCCTCATAGGTCTTGAACGCGCCACCGGGCGGGCGCGTTTGATGGCACAGGAGCTGCAAAAGGCAGGCCTGTCGGCGACGCGCGTCAACGCTGTTGATTGCGACGCCGCCACCCGTGAGGATTTTCTGCGTGAATGCCGGTCCGAGGGACCTTGGGGTTATTTCCATACCAAGGACATGGCCTGCACCCTAAGCCATGCCAGGGCGTGGGAGGCCGTTGTCGCCTCCGGTGCGGAACAGGCCTTGATACTTGAGGATGATGTTTTCCTGTCGCCAGAACTGGCGGATTGGTTGAACGATGCGTCCTGGTGGCCAGAGGATGCCGATATCGTGCGGTTCGAACGCTGGCGCAGTACAAAGTTTTACCTCGCTCTTGGGCGCAAGCGTGTGTCTCATCTGGGTCGGGAACTGTGCCTGATGCGCTCGCGCCACCCTGGCGGTGCCGCATATGCGTTGACCCGAAAAGCAGCAGAACATTTTCTGGCGCAAAAGCCCTATGACATCGCGCTGGATGGCCTGTTGTTCAACCCGTCAGCCTCGCCCGCGGCGCGTCGGGTCAATGTCTATCAGGTGATCCCTGCCATGGTCGAGCAAGGCAACGATTCGCCGGACGAAATCCAGATGGGTGCCCCCCGCGCACGCCCTACGGGCTGGCCGCTGGTCCGACAAAAAATCAGGCGCGGTATCGCCGAAATCAGCAGCGGCCTGCGCACGATGGCCGATCTGGCCCTTGGTCGCGCCACGCTTCAGAAAATCACCTATGCGCCGCAGGTTCTTCCAGCGGCTGAACCCTATCAATCCCACACCGCCTAGAGAAAGGGACAAAATGGCAGTCCTCATCGATGAAAACACCAAAGTGATCTGTCAGGGCTTTACCGGCTCGCAAGGTACATTCCACAGCGAACAGGCTATTGCCTATGGCACCAAGATGGTCGGCGGCGTGACCCCCGGCAAAGGCGGGATGGAGCATCTGGGCCTTCCCGTGTTCAACTCGGTCCACGAGGCCAAGCACGTGACCGAAGCCAACGCATCGGTGATCTACGTACCGCCCCCATTCGCGGCGGATTCGATCCTCGAAGCGATTGATGCCGAGATGGAAGTGATTGTCTGCATCACCGAAGGTATCCCGGTTCTGGACATGATGAAGGTGAAACGCGCGCTGGAAGGCAGCAAGTCGCGCCTGATTGGCCCGAACTGCCCCGGTGTCATCACGCCTGACGCCTGCAAGATCGGCATCATGCCCGGCCATATTCACAAACGCGGCAGCGTGGGTGTCGTTTCCCGCTCGGGTACGCTTACTTATGAAGCCGTGAAACAGACAACGGACGTAGGACTGGGCCAGTCCACCTGTGTGGGCATTGGCGGCGACCCGATCAAAGGGACTGAGCATATCGACGTGCTGGAATGGTTCCTGGCAGATGACGAGACCACGTCGATCATCATGATTGGCGAGATCGGCGGCTCGGCCGAGGAAGAGGCCGCACAGTTCCTGGCCGATGAGGCCAAGAAAGGCCGCAAAAAGCCGGTTGCAGGATTCATCGCAGGCCGCACAGCCCCTCCGGGCCGCCGCATGGGCCACGCAGGTGCCATCGTCGCCGGTGGCAAAGGCGGTGCCGAGGACAAGATCGAAGCCATGCGCTCGGCCGGTATCGTCGTGGCCGAAAGCCCGGCGCAGCTGGGTGAAGCTGTGCTGGAAGCGATTGGGTAATGGTCAGCGACCGAGTGTTTGTTCTTCGGGCAGTGCTCGGTTTGAAGGCGGGCGATTATCGCCTGCCTTTTGATGCGGCTTGGAGGCAGTTGAAGTTGGTGCGTCGAGTTAGTGCAGTGATCATTGCTTTGCTTGCGATCACCGCTCAAACAAAAGCTCAAGCAGCTATGGAAGACGCGCTTGGCGTCCAGATTGCCAAACTCTGCCGGGAACTTGTTCAAGCGTCCGAACCAATCGCCGAAGGTCTGGCGGACAATGGATTTGTTCTGGCTGAAGGCGACGCATTAGACGCCATCGCCCGCCACATGAGCTATAGAAGAAGGCTGGAACGTGCTGCTGGCTCCACCTATGTCCCCGATCCTGAGAGTTTCCCGGCGGAGTTGGAAAAAGCAAGGGCAACGCTGGATAACTTAAACAAGATTTCATTTATCAGCGTTCTCATTCACCCTGACCATCCAAATTACTTCCTAAACGCTCAAGAAAAAGGAACACGGTCCTGTGGTTTCACCTATGTAGGTGACTTTACGGGCTGGCCGGAGCGACTTGGGTTCACAAGCGATAACTCTATATCGTTTGAAGAACGGTTCGCTTCGGGTCAGGACTTATCAGTCAAAATCTTGCACGGCCCAAAAGACAAAGCGTCAGATTTAGGAACTTTAGTTGTGCTTGGTCCGAGCCTTAGCGCAGGCTCAAATTTTGGCGGTTCGGATTTTGCGATCCGTTGGTCGGTGAGCCCATGACCTTCTCTGACTCCATCCGCACCTGCTTCTCCAAGTTCTTCACCTTCTCGGGCCGTGCCTCGCGGCCCGAATACTGGTTCTTTTTCCTGTTCATCGTGATCTGGAACATCATTGCCGGGATCATCGACTGGCAGTTCTTCACGCAGGTTGCGGTGACGGAAACAGAAACCTCGAAATCCGTATCGGCCACGTCCTCGCAACCGGTGCAGGGCATCGTCAGCCTGATCGTCTTCTTTCCCCATCTGGCCGTCGCTTTCCGGCGGATGCACGATACCGGGCGCAGCGGGCTGTATGCTCTGCTGCCGATCCTGTTGATCCTTGGCGCCGGAGCTGTGCTCGTTTTTGGTATCGGCTTGGCCTCTCATTTCCAGCATGGTGGCAGGCTGGATATTCTGTTCACACGCGCCACGTTGCTCATCGTTCTTCCGACACTACTGGTACTGGTGGTGTCGCCCCTCCTGGTTCTATGGTGGCTGACACGCCCCAGCCAGCCAGGCACCAATCAATACGGTCCCAACCCAACAGAGGTAGCCCTATGACCGAACATTCGCCCAATTCCGCCTTTCATGCCTCAAGCTTCATGCAGGGGCATAATGCCGAATATCTGGAGCAGCTTTATGCGCAATATACAAAGAACCCCGGTGCGGTGGATGCCGCATGGGGCGCGTTCTTTGATGCCATGGGCGATGATGCCCCCGATGTTCAACGCGAAGCCGAAGGCCCGTCCTGGGCGCGCACCGACTGGCCGCCGATGCCAGCAGACGACCTGACTGGTGCGCTGACTGGTGAATGGGCCGAGATTGACGCTAAAGCGGCGGGCAAGAAGATCAAGGACAAGGCGGCTGAAAAAGGGGCTGAGGTCAGCGACGACCAGATCAAACGCGCCGTGCTGGACAGTTTGCGAGCACTGATGCTGATCCGGGCCTATCGCATCCGGGGCCATCTGGCCGCGGATCTGGACCCGCTGGGCATGCGCGCTGCCAGCACCCATCCTGAGCTGGACCCGAAGACTTACGGTTTCACCGATGCCGACATGGATCGCCCGATCTTTATCGACAACGTGCTGGGATTACAGGTCGCTTCGATGCGGCAGATCGTTGAGATCGTGAAACGCACATATTGCGGCACCTTTGCGCTGCAATACATGCATATCTCGAACCCGGAAGAGGCCGCGTGGCTGAAGGAGCGGATCGAGGGCTATGGCAAGGAAATCGCGTTCACCAAGGAAGGCCGCAAGGCGATCCTGAACAAGATGGTCGAGGCCGAGGGCTTTGAGAAGTTCCTGCACGTCAAGTACATGGGCACCAAGCGCTTCGGTCTGGACGGTGGCGAGGCGCTAATCCCGGCGATGGAACAGATCATCAAGCGCGGTGGCGCGCTTGGCCTCAGTGACATCGTCATCGGGATGCCGCACCGGGGTCGCCTGAACATTCTGGCCAACGTGATGGGCAAGCCTTATCGCGCGATTTTCAACGAATTCCAGGGCGGTAGCTTCAAGCCAGAGGACGTGGACGGCTCTGGCGATGTGAAATATCACCTCGGCGCCTCCAGCGATCGCGAATTCGATGGCAACAGTGTGCATCTGTCATTGACCGCCAACCCCTCTCACCTTGAGGCGGTAAACCCGGTAGTTCTGGGTAAGGTTCGCGCCAAGCAAGACCAACTGGGCGACACGGACCGTACCAGGGTCATGGCGATATTGCTGCACGGTGACGCGGCCTTTGCCGGTCAGGGTGTTGTGGCCGAGGGCTTTGGCCTGTCCGGCCTGAAAGGGCACAGAACCGGCGGCACCATGCACATCGTGGTCAACAACCAGATCGGGTTCACTACCGCGCCGCATTTCAGCCGCTCGAGCCCCTATCCCACCGATATCGCGCTGATGGTCGAGGCCCCGATCTTCCATGTGAACGGCGACGACCCCGAGGCGGTAGTTCACGCCGCGAAGGTGGCGACCGAGTTCCGCCAGAAGTTCCATAAAGACGTGGTTCTGGACATCTTCTGCTATCGCCGGTTTGGCCATAACGAGGGCGACGAGCCCATGTTCACCAACCCGATCATGTACAAGAAGATCAAAACCCATAAGACAACGCTTTCCTTGTATACCGAGCGACTGGTCAAGGACGGGCTGATCCCCGAGGGTGAGATCGAAGATATGAAGGCCGCCTTTCAGGCCCATCTGAACGACGAATTCGAGGCCGGGAAGGACTATAAACCCAACAAGGCCGACTGGCTGGATGGGCGCTGGTCGCATCTGGACAGGAACAAGGATGATTATGTCCGGGGTGAAACAGCGATCTCGGCAGAGACACTGGCGGAAATCGGAGCCGCGCTGACCAAGGCTCCTGACGATTTCGCAATGCACAAAACCGTTGAGCGGTTGCTGGAACATAAGAAACAAATGTTCGAGACCGGTGCAGGCTTCGACTGGGCCACGGGCGAGGCACTGGCGTTTGGCTCGTTGCTGACCGAGGGATACCCCGTGCGTCTGGCCGGACAGGATGCAACACGGGGCACGTTCAGCCAGCGACACTCTGGGTTTGTTCATCAGGAAACCGAAGAACGGTATTACCCGCTTAACAACATCCGTGCCGGGCAATCCCAATACGATGTCATTGATTCGATGCTGTCGGAATACGCGGTGCTGGGTTTCGAATACGGCTATTCGCTGGCAGAACCGAACGCTCTGGTTCTGTGGGAGGCGCAGTTCGGCGACTTTGCCAACGGTGCGCAGATCATGTTCGATCAGTTCATCAGCTCGGGTGAAAGCAAGTGGCTGCGGATGTCCGGTCTGGTCACACTGCTGCCGCATGGCTTTGAAGGGCAAGGCCCAGAACACTCGTCAGCGCGTTTGGAACGGTTCCTGCAAATGTGCGGTCAGGACAACTGGATCGTGGCGAATTGTACGACACCCGCGAACTATTTCCACATCCTGCGCCGTCAGTTGCACCGGACCTTCCGGAAACCACTGATCCTAGTGACGCCGAAGTCGCTGTTGCGTCACAAGCTGGCCGTCAGCACGGCGGATGACTTCACCACAGGCTCCAGCTTCCACCGGGTGCTGTGGGATGACGCGCAAAAAGGCAACTCTGACACCAAGCTGGTGGCCGATGACAAGATCAAGCGCGTCGTCATGTGTTCCGGCAAGGTCTATTTCGACCTGTTGGAGGAACGCGATGCGCGTGGCATCGACGACATCTACCTGATGCGGATCGAACAATTCTATCCGTTCCCGGCACATTCACTGATCAACGAACTCGAACGGTTCAAGAATGCCGAGATGGTCTGGTGTCAGGAAGAGCCCAAGAACCAAGGTGCGTGGACCTTTATTGAACCCAACATTGAATGGGTCCTGTCCCGTATCGATGCAAAACACACGCGCCCGACCTATGCCGGTCGCGCCACATCGGCCTCGCCCGCAACGGGGCTGGCCAGCCAACACAAAGCCCAACAAGAAGCGCTGGTAAACGAAGCGCTGAGCATTGAAGGAAAGTAAGCGATGACGATTGAAGTTCGTGTTCCCACGCTTGGCGAATCGGTCACCGAAGCCACAGTTGCAACCTGGTTCAAAAAGCCCGGTGATGCGGTCGCCATGGATGAGATGCTGTGTGAGCTGGAGACAGACAAGGTCACCGTCGAGGTTCCTTCACCCGCAGCGGGTGTAATGGGTGAAATCGTGGCAGCCGAAGGCGAAACCGTCGGTGTTGATGCCTTGCTGGCAACGATTGCGGCTGGAGAAGGCGCAGCGCCAGCTGCAGCTCCGGCAGCGGCACCTGCCGCATCGGCCGGGTCGGTTGACGTGATGGTGCCGACACTTGGTGAATCTGTGACAGAAGCAACCGTTTCGACCTGGTTCAAAAAGGTTGGCGACAACGTCGCGCAGGACGAGATGCTGTGCGAATTGGAAACCGATAAAGTCTCGGTTGAAGTTCCCGCACCGACTTCGGGTGTTCTTGCAGAAATCGTTGCTCCAGAAGGTTCGACCGTGGATGCGGCTGCCAAGCTGGCTGTCATCTCCGGAGCAGCCGCTGGTGCAACAGCCGCGCCGGCCCAGGCAGCGGCGGCTGCGCCCGCAGCAACCAGCACAGGAAAAGACATCGCAAACGCGCCGTCAGCCCAGAAGGCAATGGCCGAAGCCGGACTGTCAGCTGATCAGGTCACCGGAACAGGCCGCGACGGTCGCATCATGAAGGAGGACGTGGCCAAAGCCGTTGCAGCAGTTTCGGCCCCGGCACCTGTGGCGGCTGCCCCCACCCCTGTGGCCCAAGCCCCGCGCGCCCCTGTGGCTGCCGAGGACGAGGCACGCGAAGAACGCGTGCGGATGACCCGCCTGCGTCAGACAATCGCCAAGCGTCTGAAAGATGCACAGAACACAGCCGCGATCCTGACCACCTACAACGAGGTGGACATGACCGAGGTCATGGCCCTGCGCAATCAGTACAAGGACCAGTTCGAGAAGAAGCACGGCGTAAGGCTGGGCTTTATGTCTTTCTTCACCAAGGCCTGCTGCCATGCCCTGAAAGAAGTGCCCGAGGTCAATGCCGAGATTGACGGAACCGACATCGTCTACAAGAACTTCGTGCATATGGGTGTCGCCGCCGGGACGCCGCAGGGTCTGGTCGTGCCAGTCATCCGTGATGCCGACAGCATGTCCTTTGCCGCGATCGAAAAAGCGATCGCCGAAAAAGGCAAGCGCGCCCGTGACGGCAAGCTGAGCATGGCTGAGATGCAAGGTGGCACCTTCACCATCTCGAATGGTGGTGTCTATGGCTCGCTGATGTCCTCGCCGATCCTGAACCCCCCGCAGTCGGGTATTCTGGGCATGCACAAGATCCAGGACCGTCCGATGGTCATCAATGGTGAGATCAAGATCCGCCCGATGATGTATCTGGCCCTGTCCTATGACCACCGGATCGTCGATGGCAAAGGTGCCGTGACCTTCCTCGTCCGTGTGAAAGAGGCGCTGGAAGACCCGCGCCGCCTGCTGATGGACCTGTAAGCATGGCAACGCATGTCCTCTGGCAGGCCGATGTGGCCGATTTCAATGCTTGGCTGAAAGTGTTCCGCGAGGACAAACCGATGCGCAAGGCCGCGGGTATCCGCGACCTTCATGTCTGGCGCGACCCCGACCAAAAGGACCACGCCATCGCGATGTTCGAGGTTACAAACCTGGACAAGGCCAAAGCCTTCTTTGGTTCCGAAGAATTGGCGATGCATCACGAGCGGGGCGGAATTGCCCATATCTCGATCAAGCTGCTGGAACCTGTTTGACAAAGACTATTTCCGACCCGCCAAATCGGGTCGGGGAAGCGCCGGATCGTCCGGTCGATTTAGGAGAATGTAATGGCAAATTATGACGTCATCGTAATCGGCGCCGGACCCGGCGGCTATGTCTGCGCGATCCGCTGCGCTCAACTGGGTTTGAAAACCGCCGTGGTCGAAGGGCGCGAAACACTGGGTGGCACTTGCCTGAACGTGGGCTGCATTCCCTCTAAGGCGCTGCTACATGCCAGCCATCAGCTGCACGAGGCCGAGCATAACTTTGCCAAGATGGGCCTGAAGGGCAAAGCGCCTTCGGTCGATTGGAAGCAGATGCAGGCCTACAAGGACGAAGTCATCGACGGCAACACCAAGGGCATCGAATTCCTGTTCAAAAAGAACAAGATCGACTGGCTGAAAGGTTGGGGATCAATCCCTGCCGAAGGTCAGGTAAAAGTGGGTGATGAAGTCCACGTGACCAAGAACATTATCATCGCATCCGGGTCGGAACCATCTTCCCTGCCCGGTGTTGAAGTTGATGAGAAAGTTGTCGTGACCTCGACCGGTGCTTTGTCACTGAACAAGATCCCGAAGAAAATGGTTGTGATCGGCGCGGGTGTGATCGGTCTGGAGCTGGGATCGGTTTACAGCCGCCTGGGCGCTGAAGTTACCGTGATCGAGTTCCTCAAGGAGATCACGCCGGGCATGGACCCAGAGGTGCAAAAAACCTTCCAGCGCATTCTCAAGAAACAGGGCCTGACATTTGTCATGGGCGCGGCGGTGCAGAAAACCGAAGCGACCAAGACCAAGGCCAAAGTTACTTACAAGCTGCTCAAAGACGACAGTGAACATGTGATCGACGCCGACACTGTGCTGGTTGCCACAGGCCGCAAACCCTATTCGGATGGTCTGGGACTGGACGCTCTGGGCATCGAGATGACACCGCGTGGTCAGATCAAGGTTGGTGCCGACTGGCAGACCAACGTGCCGGGCATCTATGCAATTGGCGACGTGACCGAAGGCCCGATGCTGGCGCACAAGGCCGAAGACGAAGGCATGGCCGCAGCCGAGCAGGTTGCAGGCAAGCACGGTCATGTCAACTATGGCGTGATTCCGGGCGTGATCTACACCTGGCCCGAAGTCGCCAATGTCGGTGAAACCGAAGCGACGCTCAAAGAACAGGGTCGTGCCTATAAGGTCGGCAAGTTCATGTTTATGGGCAATGGGCGTGCCAAGGCGAATTTTGCGGCAGACGGGTTCGTCAAGATTCTGGCCGACAAGGAAACCGATCGCATCCTGGGTGCCCATATCATCGGCCCCGGCGCGGGCGATCTGATCCACGAAGTTTGTGTGGCAATGGAATTCGGTGCTTCTGCCGAGGATCTGGCGCTCACCTGCCACGCGCATCCGACGTATTCAGAAGCGGTGCGCGAGGCTGCCCTGGCCTGCGGAGACGGCCCGATCCACAGCTAACACCCCTGACCCCGGCGGCGATCAGCTTGCCGGGGTCAGCCATGCATCCAGATATGTTTCCAGTCTGTCTGTGAACGTTGTCGCTGAATGCAGCGCGCAATATTGTAAGGACATGGCCTGAATGGCAAAGGCCTGCACGCCTTCTGCCAACAGCTCAGATGGTACATCCTTGCGCACCTCTGCGGTTTCAAGCCACATCATCACGACCCGAAAATATCGTTCAAAACAATAGGCAATCGGCCCAATATCTGCGATAGCCGTTGCCCCCGAGTATCTGATCAACAGATCGAACACGTACCGTTCGGACGTCATGAATTCGTGGACCGGTTCCAGCGAAGCGATGATCTCTGGTACCGTTTTGGGTGGAGTTCCGGATTGGGCCAGATCCAGACACGCATTCAGCTTGTCCGCTATCAAGATTTCCATCAGCGCGTCCTTGTCGCGGAAATGCGCAAAGAAGGTCCCCTTGGCAACACCCGCGGCCTTTACAACTTCATCCACCCGCAAAGCTTCATATCCGCCGTGTCGGATAACCTCTTCCGCAGCTGAGAGAAGCTTGGCGCGGGTCTTGATGGTACGTTTCTGGATCGTTTTTTGCATAACGCCCAATCGCACATTTTTTGACCGTGGTCAAATTTTATATTGACCGTGGTCATTTTTTGATTCTATAAACTGACCACGGTCATTTTCAGGAGAACTACAATGCACCCCAAGAAAATCCTCATCCTCGATGGACATCCTGCAGAAAGCAGCTTGTCACGCACATTCGCAGAAACCTATGGCGAGGCAGCCCGCAAAAACGGACATGACGTCCGGATAGTCCATCTGAGCGACCTACAGTTCGATTTTGATTTCGGTCAGGGCAACTATCACGACTTCAAGCCGCTTGAACCGGTTCTGGAACACGTGTTGCAGGACTTCGAATGGAGCGATCATTTGGTCCTGACCACACCTATGTGGTGGGGCGGGCTGCCTGCAAAACTCAAAGGATTGATTGACCGGATGTTCATACCTGGACGGACATTCGACACCCGCAACACGACGATGGCCGGCCTGCCAGCCCCGATGCTGACCGGACGCACCGCGCGCGTTATCCTGACCTCAGATACGCCCGGCTGGTTCATGCGTCTGATGTACAGGCAAGCGCTTATTCGGCAGGTTCGCGGCCAGATCCTCGGGTTTGTTGGCTTCAAACCAACGCGGTTTACGTACTTTTCAGGCGCAAGCTATCCCAAACCGGGCAGCGTTGATCGCTGGATCAAAAAGGTGTCCAGAATCGGAGCCGCCGCAGCTTGACTGAACAGCCGTCCGTTACCTACCACATTGTTTTGGCGGCGCGTGCAGCCCAGTCTTTGTCATATTGCGCGCCGCCCTCTTCACCTTCTGACGCCTCGGACAGAAGCTGCCCAATCGTCGGAAGGTCCTTGCTTTCGTCGCCACAAGTCCAAGTTCGGGCGCGTATCAGTGCACGCGCGCACTGGCTGTAAATTTCATCAATCTGCACAACGATAACCGTCGCCGGAACCTTGCCAGCCTTTTCGAACTGGTTGCGCAATGCCGCGTCTGCGGTCAATCGGGCCGTTCCGTTCACCCGAACGACATTGTCAGAGCCCGGCACAAAGAACATCAGCGAAACGCGCGGGTCCCGAACGATGTTACGCAAGCTGTCCAGGCGGTTGTTTCCCCGCCAGTCAGGCAGCGCCAATGTTTTTTGGTTCAATTCGCGCACAACAGCACCATCGTCCCCGCGTGGGCTTCCGTCTACCCCCTCGGGACCAACTGTACTGAGAATGCAAAGACGCGAGGCTTCAATCCACTTGCGATAGAGCGGAGTTAAGTGTCGAACGACCTTTCGTAACGAAGCAGCACCTGGCGTTCCGTACAACGCCTCGAGAGCTTCTACTTTTTCAATGAATTCCATCAGGATCAAACCCCACTTCGCGCATCAACTCGTTCGAGCGTGTTTCAATCACTTTCTCCAACCGCGCGAGGAACTCATCGCGGGCAACACCCGGTTTGATCGGCTCCAGAAAATCTACAATAGCAAGGCCGGGTTTACGCAAAACGCCTGTGCGGGGCCAGAACACGCCAGCATTCGTCGCAACCGGAACGCACGGAAAACCAAGGCCTTCATACAGAATCGCCGTACCAACCTTGTAGGGTTTCTTTGCGCCCGGCGCCACACGCGTGCCCTGCGGATAGATCACCAGCTGTCCGGGTTCAGAAAACTCTTTTGAGACGTCCTTGACCATTTTTGCCACAGCCGCACCGCGCTTGCCTCGATTGACCGGGATACAGCCAAGGCGTCGCGCATACATGCCAATAACGGGTGTGAACAACAGCTCGCGCTTCATGATAAACTTGCCGTGCGGAATGGCGTCGAAAATCATGATGATATCAAGAAACGACTGATGTTTGGCCCCGATGACCACTTCATTCGTCGGGGCATTGCCCCGCACCTCGCAGCGAATACCAACCATCCACCGGGCCAGCCACATGGTGCTTTTGGCGTAGGTTTTACACGCTTTCAGCGCACCGTTTTTAGAAAACAGAGCATAAGGCAGAAACGCGATGCCAAGGATCAGCATCCAGGCATAGATTACAATCATGAAGATGAGGGAACGAACCCACTGAATTGCCATCAACATCAGGAAAGCTCCTTCAACTTGCGTCGGGCTGCGGCCCATGTGGCAACAAAGGCAACGGCTGCCCCAAGGACGGGGATAAGAACCGGCAACACCCAGTCTTTACCCTGAAATCCAACTCCGGTCAGAAATCCGCCCGCGTCCGAAGCTTCGGGCAAAAGCAAGACACCAGTCATTCCCAGCAGGGTCCCAACCGAGGCGCCGAAAAACGCGCGATAGGTAAACCGCCGCACAAAAGCACCTGCGATGAAACCATCCTGCGCGCCAACCAATCGCAGAACTTCGATAATCTGCGCATTGGCCGCAAGTGAGGCGTTGGCTGCAAGGGTAATCATCGCAGCGGTCGCACCGCCAATCAGCAGGATTGATATCCACCCCAGACGACGCAGGGACATCGCAGCATCGACCAGCGGTTCGCGCCATCGCGTATGATCATCCAGAACCGCGCCGGGTACCTCGGCCCCCAATCGCAATCGCAGCCCGAGCGCATCCAGACCGGGTTCGCCCTCGATGATCTCGATCAGCTGTGGGATTGGCAAAGTATCCAACGGCAGGTCCGGCCCGAACCAAGGTGACAGCAACGCGGCTTGTTCATCTGCGCTAAGCGCACGGGCAGACGCGACACCGGGTGTCTGGCTGAGGACGGTCAATGCCGCTTCTGTTTGGGCAGCAAGCTGCTCGGCCGGTGCATTGATGCGTAAGGTTGCGGCGCCTGCCAGTTCCGAAGCCCACCGATCCGCGATGCGGCCAGAGGCGAGGGACAAAGCCAAAGCGAAAACAGCAAGAAATGCCATGGCACCAGCGACAAACAGGGTCAGGTGGGCAGTGTAGCCGGTTGGCGGAACAACGCGGTCAGCACGGGTATCGCCGCGCAGCAGGTTTCGGATATCAGCCCCAGTCACAGGTCTGCCCCCGCCAGATGCAGCTTTCGCTGCGAAATCCGCAAAACACGCGCCTGAACATGGCTTTTTGCAGCTCGGATCAGGCTCAGGTCATGGGTGGCAATCAGAACGGTCTTTCCCATGCGGTTCAGTTCAACCAGAAGGTGCAACAAACGTTGCGACATCTCCCAATCGATATTGCCCGTGGGTTCATCCGCCAATATGACATCGGGCGACAGGATGACGGCACGCGCCAGAGCTGCTCGTTGACGTTCACCGCCGGATAATTCCGGTGGCCGTGCTTCGAGACGTGCACCAAGCCCCACCCAGCTAAGCAGTTCGGTCAGATTGTCTTGCCCGGACGATTCCCCGCGCCCGGACACCATCAGTGGCAAGGCGACATTTTCAGCAAGCGTCATATGGTCAAGAAACTGGCAATCCTGATGCACAACGCCGACACGGCGGCGCAGCACGGCCAGCTGATCCCGATCAAGGGTCGAGACGTCCTGATCAAACACGCTAAGACGCCCTGAGGTCGGCAACAGCGCCCCGTAACACAACTTGAGCAATGTCGTCTTGCCCGCCCCCGACGGCCCGGTCAGAAAATGGAACGACCCTGGCTGTAATTGAACCGAGACATCGCTCAGCAACTCGCCGCCACCGTAGGTATAGCTGACATTTTCCAGCTCGATCACACGTGCCCCCAATATTTTGCCGCTCTTCTTGCCCGAGCAGGGCGACGGTTTCAATGGCTCTACCGAGTCCAATTGGTGACACTTGACCTATGAAACCGAAAACGCCCTTTGCTGTTGGGTCTTAACGGAATATCATCCCTGAAAAAACTATTATCGGCCCTTCACCCGGTCGAGGAGGCAGTATGCGTCTTACATGTCCGAATTGCACTGCGCAGTACGAAGTTCCTGACGAGGTCATCCCCGAGGAAGGCCGCGACGTGCAGTGTTCGAACTGCGATCAAACCTGGTTTCAGGCCAAGCATCCATCCGAGCCGACGGTTGAACCGAACGCGCCCGAGGACAAGCCTGTTGTGGCAGATACACCTGACACCGAGGTCGAGGCCCAGAAGGACGCCGAGCCCGCAGAAAAAACAGCGCCAGAGGTTGAAAAACCTGCTGCATCCACAGGAAATGTTGCCCCATCAGTCGCCAGTATCCTGAAAGAAGAAGCCGCACGAGAAGCAGAGTTGCGCGCGCAGGAAGGCGGCGGCCTGGAAAGCCAGCCCGATCTGGGCCTAGAAGCCCCACCAGAGCCAAAGGTCAGGCCCAAACGCCCTGCAACTTCGGAAACCGCCGTTGATGCCGGGCAAAAGGATGCACTGCCGGATGTCGATGCCATCAACTCGAGCATGCGGTCCGACCCCGCAGAAGATGTGGCGCAGGCGCCCCGCAAGTCCGGCGGGTTCTTGCGTGGTTTTGCGCTGATGCTGATCATCGGCGTGGTTCTGTACCTGATCTACGGGAATGCCCGCCAAATCAGCGAGGCTGTACCGCAGGCCGATCCGCTGCTCAGCTCATATGTGTCGCTGGTGGATCAGGCGCGAATCTGGCTCGAAACTCAGGCAGGATCTGGAGCGCAGAACTGAGAGCTAGAACCGCTCCAGCAACCGCTTGAGGTATTCCAACTCGATCTGGGGACGGTCTGTTTCACCGGTCCGGCGACGGATTTCATCCAGCAACTCGCGGGCCCGGCGATAGACATCTTCGCCTTGCAACAGGTTCTCGTCGGTTGAAATCGAACCCGCAGCACCCGGGTTTCGGCCCAGCGGATCGCGGTTGTTGGCCTGCATGTCGCCGTCTTGTGTTCCCTGCCCCGGTTGGTTCTGCTGTTCCTGCGCCATAGCTTCACCCAGCGACCGCATCCCTTCGCGCAACGCTTCCATCGCTTCGGACTGACGGTCGATAGCTTCGGCGAGATCATCGCCACGCAGGGCCTGCTCGGCCTCGTCCATGGCACGCCCGGCCCGATCCAGCGCTTCGCGGGCGGCGTCACCTTCGGGTGTGCCGACACCGGGCAGTCCTTGTTGCTGGCGACCCAGCTCGTCTCTCAACGCTTGCTGTCGGTCGGCGAGCGAACCTTGCCCCTGCTCACCGTCTCCGGCCTGATCCGAACCTTCACCCTGTCCGCCCTGCCCTTCGTGGCTTTGCCCCCGACCTTGACCACCGTTGCGACCTTCGTTCCCTTGGCTTTCACCTGATTGCGCGCCGGGGTTGAACTGTTCCTGCAAATCACGAAAGGCCTGATCGCTAAGACCCTGCTGTTCGCGCAGGGTTTCGGCGAGACCTTCCATGGCCTGCTGGCCTTCAGATTGCTGCCCTTGGCCCTGACCCTGAGTTACACGCATGTTCTCCATCATCTGCTGGAATTCTTCCAGCGCCTGCTGAGCTTCGGCCATGCGACCTTGTTCCATCAGTTCCTGAATACGGTCCATCATGCGTTGCAGGTCATCCTGCGTCATTTGCAAAGATTCACCATTCTGGCCGGGCTGACGCTCGCCGTCTTCACCATTTTGCTGTGCCAGCCGTTGTAATTGCTGCAGGTAATCCTGCGTCGCCTCGCGCAATTCCTGCATCAACTCCGCTATTTCTTCATCGCTGGCCCCGTTCTTCATTGCTTCGGTCAGACGTTCCTGCGCGCGGCGCATTCGTTCCAATGCATCCGCCAGCGTCCCGTCCTCGATCAGTACGGCAAGGTCCCACAGGGCCTGTGCAATCTCCTCTTGTTGTTTGGGTTTCAACCCGTATCGATGAAAAGTTTCCAATCGCCGCAGAACAACCCGCAGACGCAGATAGGCTGTGTCAGAACGAAACAGTTCCTCAGGGCGGTGCGACACAGCCCTCAGGACTTGCGAGACACGAGGCGCATTGGAACGCGACCAAAGCAAGTCGCGCCTTTGCTCAATCACGGCTGCCGCCAGCGGATCAAAGAAGCGCCGTGCTGGCAATGCCGTCGCATAGGGATCCGAAGACGTTTGCTGATCCGCTGCATCTGTTGCCCTCAAGGTAATCCTGACCGGCAGATGCGCCCACGGATGTTGCGAGAAATCCTCGATCAGGTCTTCGGTGAAATCTGCGCGGTCACCGGTGATCGGCATGGGTAATTCGATTTCGATCACCTCGCGCGGCTCTGGCTCGACCGCCAGTCCGTACCGACGGTCAATCGCCGCCTGATCCAACTCGATCCGGGCCAAGCCCGAAACCACGCCGTAATCATCGCTGGCGGAAAATGGCAGCTTCATCTGCCCGCCCGCTTCAGACTCGGCGGTTCCGGAAACCGCGATCTTCGGAGCCGCGTCATCAATGACCAGCACCGACCAGTCCTGCCCCGCCGGTCCATCTATGCGCAACTGACCCGAGCGTTCGGCGACAAACTCCAGTTCCGGGTCTGTTGCCGCCTCGGTTCCGCTGGCAGAACTGCTCTCGGTCAGACTATGTGCGCCGACCTCACCGTACAGTCTCAAGGTGATGCGACTGCCCTTGGGAACAGAAAGCGCCGCCCCCGTTTGGTCGGCAAGATATAAGGTCGGCAAACCTGTGTATCTGGGGGGTTCCACCCATCCTTCCCAAGTTGGACCCTGTCCAGCCACGGCCGTGCCCGGGGTCATGTCCGCCACTGAACCCACACGCCACAACGATCCAAAGATCAGCGCCACAACAAATGCCAGCAGAGCGGCATAGCGCAACGCATACGGGTCGCGCGACGCAAGCCGAAGATCTGGTTTCACAGCCTCAGCAGTGGCCGCACGCTGTGCCATGCGGGCTTTGTGCGCCTGCCACAAGGCAACCGAGTCCCCATCGTTGGCACCGATTGCCTGATCATCGAGCAAAGCCTGAATCGGTCGACCGGGCAGAGCCTCATCCAGCCGCGCCAGCGCATCAGCGCGGGACGGCAGTTTGAATTTCGTGACACCCCGGACAGATGCTGCACCAAAAGATATCAACGACAGCGCACCAGCACCCCAGACAATTTCAACGGGCAGATGATCCTGCAACCCCAGCATCAGAGCGGCGAGCAAAGCCAGAACAATCGAGAACGCAGGCCAGAACGCGCGCAGCACCTGTTCAGCCACCATACCGAGATGGGTTAGCCACAGGGACAGGCGCGGAATGGGCAGGTTCGTTCTGTTGGTCAAGACGGGCCTCCGGGACGGGCCCGCGCGGTTATCGCGTCAAAGCCACGATGGTATGGTATCGCGGTTTATGATTTCGTCAAAGCTTGGCCGTTCACGAATGACTGCAAATTGATCGCCATTCACCAGAACTTCGGGGATCAACGGGCGGGTGTTGTATTCGCTGGACATCACCGCACCGTATGCACCCGCGCTGCGAAATGCGACCAGATCACCCGATTTCAGCGGCGGCATATTGCGCTGCTTGGCAAAGGTATCCCCGGATTCGCAGACCGGACCGACAATGTCGTAAGGGCGCTGTTCCACACCGGCGACAGGTTCCTGCACCGAAACGATATCGTGGTAAGCTTCGTACATTGCGGGGCGGATTAGGTCGTTCATCGCCCCATCAAGGATCAAAAAGTCGCGACCTTCGCCTGATTTCACATAGATCACCTTGCTGACCATGATCCCGGCGTTGCCCGCGATCAGGCGTCCGGGCTCAATCTCGATCTCACAGCCCAGATGGCTCAGAGTTTTCTTGACCAGCGCACCATATTCAATCGGCAATGGGGGTGCGTTGTTCGACCGGGTGTAAGGAATGCCCAGACCACCACCCAGATCGAGACGCCGAATGTTGTGACCTTCAGAGCGGAGGCGTTCGGTTAGCTCGGCCACCTTTGTGTAGGCCAGCTCATACGGTTCAAGTTCGGTCAGTTGCGAGCCAATATGAACGTCGATGCCGATCACCTCCAGCCCCGGCAGGCTGGCGGCGTGGGCGTAAACTTCCGAGGCGCGGGCAATCGGAATGCCAAACTTGTTCTCAGACTTGCCGGTGGCAATCTTAGCGTGCGTCCTGGCATCGACATCCGGGTTCACCCTGACGGTGATCGGCGCTATTACGCCAAGATCAAGCGCAATGGCGTTGATCACTTCCATCTCGGGCTCGGACTCGACGTTGAACTGGCGAATGCCACCGCTCAGCGCTATGCGTATCTCGTCCGCTGTTTTCCCCACACCTGAGAACACGATTTTGTCACCGGGAACACCAGCCGCCTTCGCCCGCAGATATTCTCCACCCGAGACCACGTCCATCCCAGCGCCTGCTTGGGCCAATGTCTTAAGGATCGCCTGATTGCTGGCCGCTTTCATCGCGTAGCAGATCAGATGATCGGTGCCGTCCAATGCGTCATCGAACAGTTTGAAATGCCGCAACAATGTAGCCGTGGAATAGACGTAGAACGGTGTTCCAACCGCGGCTGCAATTTCGGAGACGGGGACATCCTCGGCGTAAAGCGCGCCGTCGCGGTACAAAAAGTGATCCATGCTTGCGCGCTTAGACCATAAAAGGACTTCGGATCAATGGATTCCGTATCCTTGGTCCCGGTTTAGTTTTGAGTTGAAACACCAACTCGGCCATAGCCCGAGATAGAAATGCCGGTGCCCGATTGTTTTGGTTCGGCCGCAGGTTCCGGGCGTCGCGCTGACGAAGGCTCACAGGCCGCCAAAACCGCAAGTGCACAAACCAGTCCCAGAATTCTCATCTCAATACCATTCCTTTGTGTGACAGGTGATCGATACGCGCGCGCAACATGAGGTGTCAGGACCGGAGGCGCAACACGCAAAGGGGTCAGAATCCAAGATAAATGCCCAGCGGCCCGCGACTTAGGCCGACACCTCCGCCGACATACGCACCGCTTGATCCAACCCCGATTGTGGCACTGACCGCGGGCTGAGGGGCAGTTGGTTGGTCAGGCTCGCCATCAGCCCCGCACCCGGCCAGTACCAGGCCGGAAACCGTAATCAGGATCGCACGTAGCGCGGTCGTCATACCATTGCCTTCCATCGTTCGATCTGGACCCGCACCTGATCGGGGGCGGTACCGCCGTAGGACTGGCGCGAGTTTACCGAATTGTCGACGCCAAGGACAGAGTAGACGTCATCCGAAATTTCACCATGGACCGATTGCATATCGTCCAGTGTCAGGTCGGGCAGGTCACAACCCTTACCCTCGGCCATGGCCACCAGTGATCCGGTGACGTGATGCGCATCCCGGAACGGCAGGCCCAGCACGCGTACCAGCCAGTCGGCCAGATCCGTCGCGGTCGAGAAACCCGAGCCGGCGGCGGCGGCAAGGCTGTCGCGGTTGGCGGTCATGTCCTTGACCATCCCTTCCATCGCCGCCAGCGCCAGCATCCAGTTGTCGGCGGCGTCAAAGACCTGTTCCTTATCTTCCTGCATGTCCTTTGAATAGGCCAGCGGCAGGCCCTTCATCACCATCATCAGCGCGGTGTTGGCCCCATAGATGCGCCCAACCTTGGCGCGGATCAGTTCAGCTGCATCCGGGTTCTTTTTCTGCGGCATGATCGACGAGCCGGTCGAAAACCGGTCGGACAGGGACACGAAACGGAACTGGGCCGAAGACCAAATCACCAATTCCTCGGCAAAACGCGACAGGTGCAAGGCGCAGATCGAGGCGGTCGACAGGAATTCCAATGCAAAATCGCGGTCGCTGACGGCATCCAGCGAGTTGGCGGCGGCGCGATCAAAGCCCAACGCCCGCGCTGTCATATGGCGGTCGATGGGGAAGGATGTGCCTGCCAGCGCGGCAGCCCCCAACGGGGATTCGTTCATTCGGGCACGGGCGTCGCGGACTCGGCTCAGGTCGCGGCCAAACATCTCGACATAGGCCATCATGTGATGCCCCCAAGTTACGGGTTGCGCAGTTTGCAGATGGGTAAAGCCCGGCATGACCCAATCGGCGCCTGCTTCGGCCTGCGCCAAAAGCGCGCGGATCAGGGCCAGAATACCGGACTCCGCCGCATCAAACTGATCCCGGACCCACAGTTTGAAATCCGTCGCCACCTGATCGTTACGCGAACGCCCTGTGTGCAAACGGCCTGCCGGCTCGCCAATGATCTCTTTCAGCCGCGCCTCGACATTCATGTGGATGTCTTCCAGCGCGGTCGAAAACTGAAACGTGCCGCTCTGGATTTCTGACAAAACGGTGAGCAGCCCTTCCCGAATGGCCTGCGCATCACTATCACTTATGACGCCTGTGGCAGCCAACATGGCCGCATGGGCGCGCGAGCCTGCGATGTCCTGGGCTGCCATCCGCTGATCGAACCCGATCGAGGCATTGATCGCCTCCATGATCGCGTCTGGACCGGCGGCAAAGCGGCCGCCCCACATCTGGTTCGAGGATTGATCGGTCATGTAAGAAAACCCGGAGTTGATATGCGCCTAATTCGTTTGATCCCCCTTTATATGGCCCTTGCGCTGGGTGCAAACGCCGCTTTTGCGACCGATGCAGAAACGCTGGCTCCTCTGCGGGAAGACAGCCTGAAACGTCTGATCCTGCACGAGGAGCCCAAACGGGCAAAAGTGATCGAGTTTCAGCGGGAAGATGACGGGGGTGTCGGCACGCTGGCCGATTATGAGGGTAAGTATGTTCTGCTGAACTTCTGGGCCACCTGGTGTGCCCCCTGCCGCAAAGAAATGCCGCAGATCGCCGAATTGCAGGACGAGTTTGGGGGTGACAAGTTTCAGGTCCTGACCCTTGCCACAGGCCGCAACTCACCAGCAGGGATCAAGAAGTTCTTTGAAGAGAATGGCATCTCCAACCTGCCGCGTCATCAGGACCTCAGCTCGGCTGCCGCGCGCGAGTTTGGCATCATCGCGTTGCCCATCACGGTCATTCTGAATCCCGAAGGTCAGGAAATCGCGCGGCTGATCGGTGATGCTGAATGGAACTCGGATAGCGCGAAGGCGATTATCTCGACGCTTGTTGGCGCAGAAAACTGAGGAAATAGCCTTAATATCAGCAAATCTTGATTTCCTCCGGGCATTCAACTCGGAGGATTTTTGATGAATTCTATTGCAGGAGTTGCCGCGATGGCGGGTGTTTTTTGGATGGCCACCGATGCTGCTACCACCAAAGATGTACGCAAGAGAGGCAAGGGAGATCAAGTAACCTACATGATCTCCGACTAGTATTCCTGCTTGTCGGATGGCTGCGATCAAAGCCTTGGTTTTGGAACACAGCTGACGCGACGCCACCTTTGACAGTGTTTCGACTCCTTTGCACTCTGCGCTAAGGAGGACGGAATGCCGCTGGAAATTCTATTGGTGTTGGTCGTTGGGGGCATAGCCGGGATTACGCTGTTGCTGCATCTGACAGGCAAGTCGCGGTTGCATGTGCTGACGCCGGACACGGCGCCACGCCAGTGGCTCCGGCATTTTCCCGATGACACGGTGATCGGCGTGACAATCGCCCATGACGGTCACGCGGCGCTGGTGCGGACACAGAATGGGGCCGGGTTGATCTGGTCCTTCGGGGCCGACACCGTTGCGCGGCAACTCCAGGATTTCGACTGGCTTGAGACTGCCAATGGCATCGAAGTTCGGTTTCACGACTTCAGCACCCCACGCGCGACCCTTCACCTTGACCAGACCGAACGCCAACACTGGCAACACTTGATGAGGCCCGCATGACAGACCAGGTAAGCTTCCCCGATGCGGTGCAATGGGCCGTCCCGTTTTTCATCGCTGCTATTCTGGCAGAATTCCTGTGGATCGCAGTCAAAGGCAAAGGCGGTCGGTATGAAACGCGCGATGCGGTGACCTCGCTGATCATGGGGGCCGGGAACATCGCGTCGGGCTTTTTGCTGGGCTTTATCGCCTATGCGTTTTTCATGTGGCTTTGGCAGATCACTCCTCTGGATCTTGGCACGTCAATTCCCGTTATCATTCTGTGCTTTGTTCTGGATGATCTTCGCTATTACTGGGTACATCGTTTTGGGCATCGCATTCGCTGGGTCTGGGCCAGCCATGTCAACCACCACAGCTCGCAGCACTACAATCTGACCACAGCGCTGCGGCAAACTTGGACCTATACCTTTACGTTCATGATGGTCGTTCGCGCGCCGCTGATCCTGCTGGGTTTCCATCCGGCCATGGTTCTGTTCGTTGGCGGATTGAACCTGATCTATCAGTTCTGGATTCACACCGAGGCCATCGGCAAGATGCCCCGATGGTTTGAGGCGGTCATGAATACCCCCAGCCATCATCGCGCGCATCACGGCCGAAACGCACGGTATCTGGATTGCAATTACGCCGGAGTTTTCATCATCTGGGACAAGATGTTCGGGACATTTGTGCCTGAACAGGAAAACGACCGGGTCGATTACGGGCTGGTTCACAATATCGGCACCTTCAACCCTTTGCGCGTTGCGTTTCACGAATGGGTCGGCATCTGGCACGACGCCACGCAGCCCGGCCTGACACTGCGGCAACGTCTGGCCTATTGTTTCGCACCGCCGGGTTACAGCCACGACGGCAGCCGCGACAACTCGGAACAGATAAAAGCTAAGCACCTGGCTCGCCACCCCGAGGACCGGGGAACGCCCGGATTTGAGCAGGTCGACAAGATTCTGCCGAAAGGACAGGCGGAACAGGCCTGACACAGCTGTCAGGCCCCACTACGACTTGAACTCCAGCCTTTGCACGCCATATCGGTCATTGAATGTGGCGCATAGTTGAGCGAGGGGCGGCATGAAACGTTTGGCAACCATTTCGACCTTCGTCGGGTTATTTGGCCTGTTGCTGGCCATGCTTGCCGCGCTCGGCAGCTTTGTTGGCACGCTGATCGCACTGGGTTTTGTCCTGATGATTCTGGGTGCGACAGGAGCCCTTCTTGGAGCCGCGGTATCACTGGCCCGTGCCGGACATTCCGCGCGCTGAAACCGCATTAAGCAACTTCTTCTGACGCTTTAACCGCAGATTCATCTGTTTGCCCCGAAACTGTGTCAAAACACCTGTTTCGGACACAAGAGAATCTGCGCCTATGGGAAACAAAAAGCTCGCCAATCTTCCCGAAGGGTTGGACACCCCTTTGAATGCAGCAGTGTCAACACGGGATCGTTCGGTGGTTCAGATGGCAACCGATGCTGTGAAGCACAAGCAATGTCGGTTGGCCTTTCAGCCAGTTGTTCAGGCGCACCCGCCGCATGGCATCGCGTTTTATGAAGGGTTCATTCGCGTGATGGATGAAACAGGGCGTGTTATACCCGCCCGCGAATTCATGCCGCAGGTTGAAAACACCCCGATCGGACGTGATCTCGACTGCGTCGCGTTGGAACTTGGTCTGCGCACGTTGGTGAAGAACCCCCAGATCCGCCTGTCGATCAACATGTCCGCCCGCTCGATCGGTTATTCCAACTGGTCCGGTATACTGGACCGGTTTCTGAAACGGGACCCGCAGCTGGGCGAACGGCTGATCCTAGAAATCTCCGAAAGCTCTTCCATGCAGGTGCCTGAATTGGTGGTCGACTTCATGGACCGCCTTCAGGATCGCGGCATCGCCTTTGCGCTGGACGACTTTGGTGCCAGCAACTTCAGTTTCCGCCACTTTCGCGAATTTCTGTTCGACGCCGCAAAGATCGATGGTCAGTTTATCAGGGGTATCAGCGACAGCCCCGACAACCAGGCTTTGGTGCGGGCCTTGATTGCCGTGGCGCGTGAGTTTGAAATTCTGGTCACTGCCGAATCGGTCGAAACACAGAAGGATGCGGCATTTTTGCTTGCAAGTGGCGTGGATTGCATGCAGGGCTTTTTGTTCGGTGCGCCCAGTGTTTCACCCCCGTGGAAGCAGGAAAGAAGTTCAAAAACAGCAAGTTGATCCGTGGGTGATCGACATTTTTCCGCCATTTCCCAAGCTGAGACAAGCTGCCCGTTGCTGCAAGTGCAGCATTACGCTATTGCAGAAGTACTTGAGCGGGGGATAACGGGGCGCTCTTGTTTCGAGAGGGAAACTCTCGGCCTGCGCCGTCAGACATTCCGCCAGATAATGACGGTAAAGGACTGATCATATGACCAACGTAGTAATCGCATCCGCCGCACGAACAGGTGTTGGCAGCTTTAGTGGTTCGTTTGCGAACACCCCCGCACATGATCTGGGCGCGGCCGTCCTGGAAGCAGTTGTCGAGCGCGCCGGGATTGAAAAAGGCGAAGTCAGCGAAACCATCATGGGTCAGGTTCTGACTGCGGCTCAGGGCCAGAACCCGGCTCGGCAGGCGCATATCAACGCCGGTTTGCCGCAGGAAAGCGCCGCCTGGGGAATCAACCAGGTTTGCGGCTCGGGCCTGCGTGCCGTCGCATTGGGCGCTCAGCACATCCAGCTGGGCGATGCCGATATCGTCGCCGCTGGTGGCCAAGAGAACATGACCCTGTCACCCCACGCCGCCGCCCTGCGCGCGGGTCACAAGATGGGCGATATGAAATATATCGACACCATGATCCGCGATGGTCTGTGGGATGCCTTCAACGGCTATCACATGGGTCAGACGGCGGAAAATGTTGCCGAGAAATGGCAGATCAGCCGCGACATGCAGGATGAATTCGCTGTCGCTTCGCAGAACAAGGCCGAGGCGGCGCAAAAAGCTGGCAAGTTTGTCGACGAAATCGTGCCCTTCACCATCAAGACCCGCAAGGGCGACATCGTGATGGACAAGGACGAATACATCCGCCACGGCGCTACAATGGAAGCCATGGCAAAGCTGCGCCCCGCCTTTACCAAGGACGGATCGGTCACAGCTGCAAACGCTTCAGGCCTGAACGACGGCGCCGCCGCGACCCTGCTGATGTCGGCTCAAAACGCAGAAAAGCGCGGAATCGAACCTTTGGCTCGCATCGCGTCCTACGCAACTGCCGGGCTGGACCCGTCGATCATGGGCGTTGGCCCGATCTACGCTTCGCGCAAGGCATTGGAAAAAGCAGGTTGGTCCGTCGACGATCTGGACCTGGTTGAAGCCAACGAAGCCTTTGCCGCGCAAGCCTGCGCAGTGAACAAGGACATGGGCTGGGACCCGTCGATTGTGAACGTGAACGGCGGCGCAATTGCCATCGGCCACCCGATCGGTGCATCAGGTTGCCGCGTTCTGAACACGCTGCTGTTCGAAATGAAGCGCCGCGACGCAAAGAAAGGTCTGGCCACCTTGTGCATCGGCGGCGGCATGGGTGTCGCCCTGTGTGTGGAGCGCGACTAAGTGCGTCAATAACCAAATAGAAAAGGGCGTCCATGGGACGCCCTTTTTTGTTACACTGGGGTCGTACCCCTTAGATGCGACGATATTGCCATCCGAAATAAACACCTTAACGACGAAACAATATTGCGCACAAGCATCTCTCAAAGTAACAGCATTACCAAGGCGACTAAAATTGGAGGAGTCCTAAATGGCACGTACAGCACTCGTTACCGGCGGTTCCCGCGGCATTGGCGCAGCAATTTCCAAGGCGCTCAAAGCCGAAGGATATAACGTTGCGGCCACCTATGCAGGGAATGACGAAGCCGCCGCGAAATTCACCGAAGAGACCGGCATTAAGACCTACAAGTGGAACGTCGCCGATTATGACGAATCCAAAGCAGGTATCGAAAAGGTTGAGGCCGAGGTTGGCCCCATCGATATCGTTGTCGCCAACGCTGGCATCACCCGTGATGCACCTTTCCACAAAATGACACCCGATCAGTGGAAAGACGTGATCGACACCAACCTGACCGGCGTGTTCAACACTGTGCACCCTGTCTGGCCTGGCATGCGCGAGCGCAAGTTTGGCCGTGTCATCGTCATCAGCTCCATCAACGGTCAGAAGGGCCAGTTCGCTCAGGTGAACTATGCTGCGACCAAAGCTGGCGATTTGGGCATCGTGAAATCTCTGGCGCAGGAAGGCGCGCGGGCGGGCATCACGGCCAACGCAATCTGCCCCGGTTATATCGCAACCGAGATGGTGATGGCGGTGCCTGAAAAGGTACGCGAATCGATTATTGGCCAGATCCCTGCCGGTCGTCTGGGCGAGCCTGAAGAGATTGCACGCTGTGTGACCTTCCTGGCCTCGGACGAATCTCAGTTCATCAACGGCTCGACCATCTCGGCCAACGGTGCTCAGTTCTTCGTCTGATCCAGGCTTGTGAACAAAAAAACGGGCCGGCCCCTTTGGACCGGCCCTTTCTGATCCCGTAAGAACGCGCGCGCTGCGATCAGCGGGAACCCAATACCCAATTCCACATCTGCCGGACCACCTTGCCACGCTCTTCATGAGCGCGCAGGATCGCCACTTGGGCGGCGGGATTTGTTGTCATCTCGATCATGGAAGCCGCCTTTCAATTCAGTTTTGCTTGACCTGATGTGAATATGAAGGTCACCTAAAGCCGTGACAAACGAAGTTTCCTGAACCTTCAGTTAAGAATTTCTTGGCTATGAGTGATTATCTGCCCCCACTTACCGCGCTTCGGGCTTTTGATGCCGCGGCCCGGCACATGTCCTTCGCGAAAGCGGCGGAAGAGCTGCACGTGACGCCAGCGGCCCTGTCCTTTCAGATCAAATCGCTTGAAGAGCATCTGGGCCGCCCTCTGTTCCGCCGTCTGAACCGCGCTGTGGAACTGACCGATGCGGGCCGCGCCCTGGCCCCCGGCGCGGCAGAAGGCTTTGCCACCTTGCAAGCCGCGTGGCGTGCCGTACGCAGGCAGGAGGATGACACCGGACTGACCGTCACTGCAGGTCCGGCGCTGACCGCAAAGTGGCTGGCGCCTCGCCTTTACGAGTTTGCCCGTGCGCATCCGGAAATCGATCTGAAATTCTCGGCCACGTTGCGCAATATGGATCTGGAGCGGGATGATGTGGATGTTGCCATCCGGTTTGGCAATTCCGCCGATGAGGGGCTGTATTCCGTACCTGTAAGAAAGGAGTGGCTGACTCCGGTCATGACCCCGGAGCTGGCGGAACAATTCACCACGCCAGACAGCCTGCGCGACGCACCGTTGATCCACGACGATTCGATCAACTTTCTGACCCCACCCTGCGACTGGCCTGCCTGGTTCCGCGCTGTGGGTATCGATTTCACACCCACTCATGGGGCGCATTTTTCCAACGCAGATCACGCGATTGACGCCGCTGTCGCTGGTGTTGGTGTCGCCCTTGGACGGCGTGCCATGATCCTCAAGGACTTGACCGAAGGTCGGCTGGTTGCCCCCTTCAAGGTCGCGCTGGAAACGCAGGGCCGGTTCCGATTCCTGTGCCTTCCGGGGGCCGAGAAACGTCCTCAGATCGCAGCATTTCGGGATTGGTTCCTGACCGAGATTGAAAAGACCGCGCATATTTCGGATGAGTTCGACATTATTCCGATCGAAGAGGTTTCCGGATCATGACCAAAACGCGCGCAACAGCCATCGGTTTTGGGGCCGTACTATTATGGGCTTTGCTGGCGCTTTTGACCGTCGGCTCTGCACCTACACCGCCTTTGCTGCTGAACACGATCTGCTTTTCGATTGGTGGTACACTTGGGTTGATCTGGACAGCCGCAACCGGTGGGTTCAGCGGGTTGAAACAGATCCCCTGGACGACCTACCTGTTCGGTTCATTGGGCCTGTTCGGGTACCACGCATTGTATTTTTCAGCCCTACGCATGGCCCCCGCGGCCGAGGCCGGACTGATTGCCTATCTCTGGCCCCTTCTTATCGTTCTGTTTTCCGGCCTGCTACCGGGCGAGCAGCTTCGCGCTGGTCACTTGATTGGGGCGTGCCTTGGCTTTGCTGGGGCTGCTTTGATCATCACCGGAGGCGGGAGCGCAGGTTTTCAGGCGCAACATCTGCCAGGATACACATTGGCCCTGCTTTGCGCGATGACATGGTCAGGCTATTCAGTTCTGTCACGCAGATTGGGTGATACACCCACCAGTTCGGTTGCGGTCTTTTGTCTGATGGCTGCGTTGGCTTCGGGTCTGCTGCATCTGGCCGTTGAAGACACCGTGCTGCCCGACTCGACACTAGGGTGGGTTTCTGTACTGGCACTTGGCCTTGGGCCCGTTGGGCTGGCCTTTTATGTTTGGGATATCGGGGTGAAGCAGGGTCATATTCAAATGCTCGGGACCTCATCTTACGCGGCCCCGCTATTGTCGACACTTGCTTTGGTGATGGCCGGGATCGCTGCCCCATCCTGGGGGCTGGCGATCGCGGCTTTTCTGATTACCGGCGGGGCCTTGATCGCGGCCCGTTCCAGTTTGAAATCTTAAGCAGACAGTCGCTCGATCTCTTCCTTCAGCTTGAGCTTCTGTTTCTTCAGCTGGGCTATGTGGAGATCATCGATGCCTGGCGAGCGTTGGGCTTGTTCTACTTCTAGACCGAGAGATTCATGCTTTTTCTTCAGTTCTGTCAGATGTGCGCTCACGCTCATTGCGATCCTCCTTTTATACGTGTCTGTATGTCACGTAAGAAGTTGATCACATCGTTTCCACCCTGTCACGCTGCAGACGCACAGAATCTGAAACAAATCCGACAAAATCGGCTGGACATTGCCGGTCGTCGTCAGAACCCGGGCAGGGCAGCGGCCTTCCGAAGCACAGCCGAAACCGCATCCGTATAGCTTTCGCCGTCTTTTTTGTGACGTTCACCCGCGTGCAGAATCAAAGGTGGGTGGAGGCGAAATGCCGCACGCCCTCCTTTGCGGGCGCGCAGAATGATCAGTTCAGCCTCTCGCCCTGTCCGTGGGCTTAGCGGCAACAACTCTACCGATCCCAATCTCCCTTGGCACGCTGCCAGCATGTCGGGCAGTCGATCGGCTTTCTGGATCATGTGCAGGTACCCTTTTTGCGCAAGGCGTCTGGCAGCCACTGCAATCCAGTCGGCCAACTGGGTGTCTTCGCTCAGGGCCACACTTCTTCCAGCATCCTTTGCAGGGCTATGCGCCCCCGCCCGATAATAGGGCGGATTCGCAATGACGTGATCGAACTGGCGCTGCCGAAGCGCCTCGGGCAAAGCGGTCAGGTCAGCTTCGACAACTTCCAGTTCTATCCCGTTGATTTCCGCGTTTCTACGGGCCAATTCCGCATAGGCGGGCTGGAGCTCGATACCTGTCACGTGCAAACCGGGCACTCGTGAGGACAAGCAAAGAATGGCGGCACCGGCACCGCACCCCAGCTCCAACACAGACTGACCTGCCCTGACCGGAACGGATGCGGCAAGCAATACCGGATCGACCCCGGCACGATAACCCGACTGAGGTTGCAGCAACCGGATCCTGCCCCCCAGGAAATCATTGCAGCTGAGTTCACCATCGGAAAACCGGTTCATCGGCCCAGCGGAATTTCATTGTCGCGCATCACACGTTCGGCACGGGTCAGGTCTTCGGCGCGAACCATCAGTCGGCGGGGAAAGATCCCGATCCCACCTTCGAGGATGCTCATATTTACGTCCATCTGAAAGCAGTCTATATCCTCGCCTTCAAGGAGAGCGGATGCAAAGGCCAGGATCGTCGGATCGGTACTGCGCAATAGTTCTTTCATGGGGATGGATGTAAGGGCAAGGCGGGGCGGAAGTCGAGCCTTGTATCAGGAGTGTGATGACCGTCGGCATGATCTCAAAACCGCATGAGCGCCTCGCTGAAATTCTGGCGGGTGAAATGGAGGCTGTGAACACGTTGATCCGCGCCCGGATGGCGTCGGACCATGCCCCACGTATCCCCGAAGTGACCCAGCACCTGGTCGAGGCAGGCGGAAAGCGCCTGCGCCCAATGCTGACATTGGCAGCGGCGCGGCTGTTTCGCTATTCAGGTGAGCACCACGTGCGCCTTGCTGCCACGGTCGAGTTCATCCACACCGCCACCCTTCTGCACGACGACGTTGTGGATGAGAGCGCCCAACGGCGCGGACGCCCGACCGCAAATCTACTTTGGGATAACAAATCCAGCGTGCTGGTCGGTGATTACCTGTTTTCCCGCAGCTTCCAATTGATGGTCGAAACGGGTTCGCTGCGGGTTCTGGATATCTTGGCTAATGCCTCAGCAACCATCGCCGAAGGCGAGGTGCTGCAAATGACCGCGGCAACCGACCTGCGTACAGATGAAAGCGTTTACCTACAGGTCGTGCGCGGCAAGACAGCAGCTTTGTTTTCAGCTGCGACCGAGGTGGGTGGCGTGATCGCCGGTGCATCGGAAGAACAGATCAAAGCTCTGTTCGATTATGGTGACGCATTGGGGATCGCATTCCAGATTGCGGACGACCTGCTGGATTATCAGGGTGACAGCAAGACAACCGGCAAAAATGTGGGCGATGATTTCCGCGAACGAAAGCTGACCCTGCCTGTCATCAAGGCAGTTGCACAGGCCACGCCCGAAGAACGCGCGTTCTGGGAGCGTACGATCGAAAAGGGCCGCCAACAGGAAGGCGATCTGGATCATGCGCTGGGCCTGATGGACAAATACGCAACGCTGGAAGAAACCCGGCAGGACGCATTGGGCTGGGCGAACAAGGCAAAGGCATCTTTGGATGTTCTACCTGATCATGAAATTCGCAGCCTGCTGCGCGAACTGGCCGATTACGTGGTCTCGCGCCTTAGTTAAGCTGCGTCGCGCGGCACCACCAATCAGGATGCGCCGCACCGATCTCATAGGCCGCGAAATGCGCGTCTTTCATTGTGGGGTACAGCGCATAACAGGTCGAGCCGGAGCCCGACATGCGCGTTACAAGGGCACGATTGGTCATGTTCAACTCGTCCAGAACCTGCTCGATCTCAGGTGCAACGCCCATGGCAGGTACCTGCAGGTCATTGCGTTGATCACGCAACCACAGGGCACAGACTTCAGCGTCTACAAAATCTGGGACTAACTCAGGCATCGGCGGATTGTCTCTGGACGACAATGCGTTGAAAACGGCATTTGTCGGCACCGGCACATTCGGGTTGACCAAAAGGGCGGGTAAGTGCGGAAGGTTCACCGCCGCCAAACGATCGCCAATGCCTTGCATTCTGATCGCCCGGCTTTCCAGGCAAACGGGCACATCTGCCCCCAGTGACAACGGCAAGTCAGGCGGGACGTCACATCCCTGCCCTGCCAATGTCCAAAGCGTGGCGGCCGCATCCGATGACCCACCCCCTATACCTGCCCCGTGGGGCAGCGACTTGATCAGGTCTACATGCCCGGTCCAGCCGACGCCTTCGGCCGCTTTCCAGACCAGATTACGGTTGTCCGTGGGCACGCCTTCAGCAAACTCCCCAATCACGTCCATAGACAGTTCGGGGCCGGGTGTGAATGTCAACTGATCGCCCAGATCAGCAAAAACCACTAACGAATCCAACAGGTGATAACCGTCCTTACGACGTCCGGTCACATGGAGGGTCAGGTTGATCTTGGCGGGCGCAAACGCCTTAATTTCCATTTGCGACTTTCAAAGGTTCCGCACCTTCTTCGGCCAGAACGGCGCTTAGTCCGACTTCGATCTTGCGTCGAATGCGATCCGGGTCAGCCTCGCCATCCGTGTCTTCGGGGTCAACGAAGGACAGAGCCCGTTTCCACTGGAACTCGGCCTCACGCGCTCGTCCAACAGCCCAATAGACGTCCCCCAGATGATCATTGACGACCGGATCAACGGGCATCAGCTCGACCGCGCGCTCCATATGCTCGACCGCTTCTTCGTAACGACCCAGACGGAACAAAACCCAACCCAGACTATCCACGATGTAGCCACTATCCGGGCGGGCCTCGACCGCGCGCTGGATCATGTCCAGCGCTTCATCCAGCTTTTCTTTCCTTTCTACCAAAGAATAGCCCAGATAGTTCAGCACCTGCGGCTGATCCGGATTCAACTCCAGCGCCCGGCGGAAATCGGATTCAGCCTGATCCCACTGCTTCAGCCGCTCGTGGCTTATACCGCGCGCGTAGTGCAGGAACCAATTCCCGCCTGCCTGACTGTCCGTCAAACCAATCGCAGTGTCATAAGAGGCAACCGCAGCCGCATAGTTTTCCTGACGACGTTGAAGATCTGCCAGAGAAACATGGACGCTGGGTAAATCAGGATTTTGCAGCGCCAGGTTTTGCAGAACTTCAATGGCCGCATCGGTTTTTCCGGACTTGTCCAGGATTTCGGCCCGTCCAAGTTCTGCGGCATGGTGGTCATTACTGCCGGCCGGGACCATGCGATAGGCGGCAACAGCCAGATCATACTGTTGCAGCTTATCCAGCAATTCCGCGCTCAGCAGAATGGCGTCCACGTGGTCAGGGCGCAGAAAACTCGCCAGTCGTGCGTAAAGCAGGACGTAGTCAGCCGAAGCCTCGCTGTTCAATGCGGCACCAACGGTAAAGAATATTTCCGCCATTCCATCCAGCGCAAAACCAGCGTGGGTGAACGGAAGCGTCTCGCCCGCAGTCAATTGGCCGGTATAGGCTTCAATGGTCGGATCGCTACCGGAAACAAACACATCGTCCAGAAACTGTATGGCGTCTTCGTTGCGATCCAGCTGTGACAGCACCTCTGCACGGGCCAGCGCGGCCCGACGCGAGAACCGCGCAACCGCGCCGTTGTTATCCGCAAAAATCACCTCGGCACCTTCGAAATCGCCGATAGAGGCCAGTGCCATGGCTTTGTGATACAGCGCAAATTCCCTGAGGCCTTCCTGCGTTGCCACGGCATCGAACTGATCCATGGCCTTTGTCATTTCACCTTGCCCCAGATGGGCCCATGCGATCATCAGCCCATCAACCAAAGGACCGATCCCCTGCGTTTCAGGGTCACGCGCCAGAAGTTCGTCAAACTTGCCGTCTGCGATCAAATTGGCCGAAATCGCCATGCGCGCGGCCTGGCTGGGAATGTTGGCTTCCTCGATCTGCTTTGCAACAGGTAAAGCACGGGCAATTTCCCCCAGCGCAAGGCGGGCGACAACAACGCTTTCCAAGAGCAGCGCGTTTTCCGGATCAAACCTGAGAGCCTGGGCGTAGTATCTTTCCGCCGCAGAATAGTCGCTTTCGTAGATCGCCTGACGCCCGGCCAGATAAGAACCGGCACCCGATTCTGAAAAGGCCGGAACTGCGACCGACGACATGAGCAGCACGGACAATGCCGCGCGACGAACCAGGGAAACCACCGAAATCCTGCCTTGCTATCGTTGACTGACGGTTAAGCTAGGGCTTCGGTCGGCAAGAGGCAATGGCAGAGCCTTCACGACCCTGCCATTGCCGGTTTTTTGCTTACATGTTCGGATAGTTTGGTCCGTCGCCACCCTGCGGCGTGGTCCAGGTGATATTCTGGCTTGGATCCTTGATGTCGCAGGTTTTGCAGTGAACGCAGTTCTGGAAGTTGATGACGAATCGCGGACCGTTGTCATCCTCGACCATTTCATACACGCCTGCCGGGCAATAGCGCTGCGCCGGTTCGTCGAACTTGGGCAGGTTGACCTTGACCGGGATATCCGCGTCCGTCAGGCGCAGGTGGCAGGGCTGGCTTTCCTCGTGATTGGTTGCCGCAAAGGACACGTTGGTCAGACGGTCAAAGGACAGCGTCCCATCGGGCTTGGGATAATCGATCGGCTTGTGCTTGCTGGCTTCCTCAGTCGACTGGGCATCGTTCTTGCCGTGTCCCAGCGTACCAAAGAACGAAAAGCCCAATGTGTTGGTCCACATGTCCAGGCCACCCAGCACCAGCGAGGGGATCATGCCCCACTTGGACCACATCGGCTTGACGTTGCGCACCTTCTTCAGGTCCTTGCCAATCGCGCCATTGCGAACGTCGGCCTCGTAAGCGGTCAGCTCATCGCCCGAACGGTCAGCCTTGATCGCGTCATAGGCGGCCTCGGCGGCAGCCTTGCCCGATAGCATCGCATTGTGGTTGCCCTTGATGCGCGGCACGTTGACCATGCCCGCTGAACAGCCCAGCAGCGCAACGCCCGGCGCCACCAGCTTGGGCATCGACTGAAGACCACCCTCGGTGATCGCACGGGCACCGTATGCCACGCGCTTGCCGCCTTTAAGCAGCTCGGCCACCATTGGGTGATGCTTGAAGCGCTGGAACTCCATATAGGGGTACAGGTGCGGGTTCTTGTAGTTCAGGTGAACCACAAAGCCGACATAGACCTGATTGTTTTCAAGATGGTAGATGAACGATCCGCCGCCTGCGTTGCCGCCCAGAGGCCAGCCCATTGTGTGCGTGACCGTACCTTCCTTGTGCTTGGCCGGGTCAATCTCCCAGATCTCTTTCATGCCGACGCCGTATTTCTGCGGCTCTTTGCCGACAGACAGGTCATATTTGGCGATGACTTCCTTGGACAGTGATCCGCGCACACCTTCCGACAGGAAGACGTATTTGCCGTGCAGTTCCATGCCCGGCTCAGTATTGGGGCCATAAGAACCGTCCGCTTCCAGACCAAAGACACCAGCCACGACGCCTTTGACTTCGCCATTGTCGCCGTAAACCAGCTCGGAACAGGCCATGCCGGGGAAGATTTCCACGCCCAGCTCTTCGGCCTGCTCGGCCATCCAGCGGCAGACATTGCCCATCGACACGATATAGTTACCATGGTTGTTCATCAGCGGCGGCATCGGGAAGTTGGGGATTCGGATTTTGCCTGCCTCACCCAGCATGTAGAAATTGTCTTCATGCACCGGCACGTTCAGCGGAGCACCTTTTGCCTTCCAATCCGGGATCAAAGCGTCCAGCCCGCAGGGATCGAGAACTGCGCCAGACAGGATATGAGCGCCCACTTCTGAGCCTTTTTCCAACACGACAACATTCAGATCCGCGTCCAACTGTTTCAGTCGAATGGCCGCCGACAGGCCCGCAGGACCTGCGCCTACGATCACCACGTCATATTCCATTGCTTCGCGTTCAATCTCGGCCATCGCGGGCTCCCTAGCTTACTTTCCGAATTGGCGCTGTCACTGCAGGATCTGCGCAATTTTGTTTCACGGCTGATTACATGGTCAGAAAGACTTTGGTCAATCGAAACACGGCGTAACAAGGGCGCTATTCGACACATCAGTCCTCTGGTGCATCACCCATCAGGTATCTGGGACCGCTACCATGAGATTTTGCCCTGTCATCGGGGTTATAAAGCTTGCATTTCGGCAAGCTGAGGCATCCGCATCCGATGCAGCCGTCCAGATTGTCGCGCAATCGCATCAGGGTATCGATTCGCTGGTCCAGATGAGTGCGCAACCGCACGCTTATGGCTTTCCAATCCTGCGGTGTCGGTGTTCGCTTTCCCGGCAAGCCCGACAAGACCTCGCGGATTTCAGGTAAAGTCAGGCCGAACTGCTGCGCGATCATGACAAAGCTCAGCCGCCGGATATCTGCCCGCTGGTAACGTCGCTGCCCACCCGCATTGCGCCAGGGCGCAATCAAACCCTGTGCTTCGTAATACCGTATCGCTGAAACGGCCAACCCCGTACGTCGGGCCAATGCCCCGATTGCCAACCCTTCTGAAACAGCCATGTCATCCTCGAAGAAATACCTTGACCTAAAGTTAGGTTTAGAAATTACGGTGAGTCGAAACAAGCCAAAAAGGAGATCCCATGATGGCAACGCTTGAGCATACCAATTTCACTGTCAGCGACCCACAGGCCTCGGCCGCCTGGATGCAGCAGGTCTTTGGCTGGAAAACACGGTGGGAAGGGCCCGCAATATCAGGCGGATATACAGTGCATGTCGGATCGGCACACACCTATCTTGCGCTTTACAAACCCGATGCGCCGAAACCATTGGTCGAAAGCAGCTACGATGTCGTCGGCGGGCTGAACCATGTTGGTGTTCTGGTCGAAGATATCGACGCAACCGAGGTCAAGGTGCGCAAGGCGGGGTTCGAACCCCATAATCATGCCGATTACGAACCGGGGCGTCGGTTCTATTTCAGGGATGACAACGGCATCGAGTTTGAAGTGGTTCAATATGATTGAGATGCTGTGGCTCTGCACGCCTTCGAGGCGATGGTGCAAGGGCGGGCAACCGGACCATCGCCACAGGCCACACCCGAAACAATCCAGACGGCACGATGTTGCGAATTGATCGCTGCACCTGCTGACACCTCTTGCAATTCACGTGGTATTTGGGTCAGGTAATCGTCAACCTAGGACTCGCCCCGACGCTTCTGTGCGGCGGGGCGAGTCAGTTTATGCGTGGACGTAGAGAGTATGGAAAAGATCCCTATGACGCCTGCGGGCAATGCCGCACTCGCAGCTGAGCTGAAGAACCTCAAATCCGTTGAACGCCCTGCGATCATCGAAGCCATCGCATCGGCGCGTGAACTTGGCGACCTGAAAGAAAATGCCGAATACCATTCAGCCCGCGAAAAGCAGGGGTTTATCGAAGGCCGCATTAAAGAACTGGAAGGTATCCTTTCGCTAGCGGATGTAATTGATCCAACAAAACTGTCCGGCGCAGTCAAATTTGGCGCAAAGGTTACTTTGGTTGACGAGGATACCGACGAAGAAAAGACGTGGCAAATCGTCGGTGAATATGAAGCCAATATCGAAGCCGGCCTTTTGAATATCAAATCCCCCATCGCCCGCGCCCTGATCGGCAAGGACGAAGGTGACAGCGTCGAGGTGCGCACCCCTGGCGGCGTGCGTTCTTATGAAATTCTGAGTATCAAGTACGCCTAACCGGAGCGCATGTAATGTCGGGGCCCAAACCTGACCCGGAAACTGAAAGACCGACTTCGCTGGGCATCTATGACCGCCCAAAGGCACCGTCTGTCACCGAGATTGAGATTGCCGCACTGGTGCTCAGCCTAATTTGGCTGGTGGTGTCGGTTGTTTTTCTGGTGTTGCCAGGTAAGGCGCAAAGCGGTGGTTTTGTTGTCACCTTTCTGGCCGTTTTCATGCCTGTGGCGATGATCTGGGTCGCGGCCACTGCCATGCGTGCCAGCCGCGTGATGCGCGAGGAAAGCGCGCGGCTGCAAACTGCGATTGATGCGATCCGTCAGGCTTATGTGGCGCAGCAGCAGCGCGCATCCAGCACCTACGAACCGGCAGTGGCCAAGAAACTGGATGAGATCGCAGCCGCGACGCGGAAAACCGAAAGCACGCTGGCAACATTTTCGACCAAGCGCACAACGCCCCCTTATGCCCCGGCAAAACCACTCGTTGCGGGTGCTCAGACCTCGCTTGAACTGGGCACATCTGCGGAAGAAATTGCGCCACCGCTGAGCACCGATATCTTTATCCGCGCCTTGAATTTTCCGGAAACTCAGAATGACACCGAAGGGTTCAACGCCCTGCGCGTGGCGCTGAAAGACCGCAAGACGGCACAGATCGTGCAAGCCTCGCAGGATGTTCTTACACTGCTCAGCCAGGAAGGCATCTATATGGACGACTTGCGCCCTGACATGGCCCGGCCCGAAATCTGGCGCCAGTTCGCGCAGGGCGCGCGGGGTCGCGCCGTTGCCGCGCTGGGGGGTGTACGGGACAGGTCCTCGCTGGCACTGACAGCTGCGCGGATGAAACAGGATCCGATTTTCCGCGACGCCGCCCACCATTTTCTCCGCCGCTTCGACAAGATGATGGCCGAGTTCGAGCCCAACGCAAGCGATGCAGAACTGAGCGCTTTGGGTGAGACCCGCACGGCGCGGGCGTTCATGTTGCTGGGACGCGTGGCCGGGACGTTTGATTAGTCCGATTTGACGACCCAAGACATCTTGGTCGCGCTGCTGAAACCAAACACGTAACTTAAAGGTCCGGTTTTTTCTTCACCCACAGGCCGAAATCCTTCGCGCTCATATAAAGCGCGGGCGCGGGGGTTTGTGTCGATAACGTCAAGCTGAACGACTGACATGTTTTGTTTCCGCGCCTCACGCTTAACGGCATCCAGCAAGGCCGTACCAACACCTTTACCACGCGAGCCCGCGGCCACAAATATGCCATCCATCTGAAACACGCCGGGTTTCAGTTCGCGCTCCAAAATGCTGAGGATGAGGGCGCGCCAAATGGCCCCAAACCAGCCATAGACCTTTGCTAGGTCTGACATTCTGCCTCCGGCCAATGCACCATCGCGTGTCTTGAAACCTGCAAGCCCCAAAACCCGGTCTTCCTTGTCCCGTGCAACCAGCGCATAATCCGGGTTCAACGAAGTTTCGAAGAAAGCCAGCCCCTTTTCATCCGGGCCCATGACTTTATTCAGTTTCGCCGAAAATGCCTGCCAGAACAGGGTCGCCACCAGTGGGCGTTCAGCATCAGAAAAACCGCGTGAGACCGTGATTTTCACAATCCGAAACTTCCATACGGTATGAAGCGAACCATATCCCCGGGTTGGATGTGCCGAGCTCCATCTTCAATTTCGACCAGCCCTTCGGCCCAGCTGAGCCCGCTGATCCGGCCCGATCCTTCTGACTTGAAGACTTCAACCCGGCCTTCCCGTATGCGCGCGCGCAGGTATTCGCGGCGGCCCGGTTTCTTGCGCTTTTCAAAGGCAGCGGGCACTTCGAACCCTTGCGGCTCGATCCAACCTTCGCCAGACATCAGGCCCAGCGCCGGTCGCGCAAAGATCAAGGTGCAGACCAAAGCGGCAACGGGATTGCCGGGCAGTCCAAAGACCGGTGTTCCGGACCACAACCCCAAAGCCAGAGGGCGACCGGGTTTCAAGGCGATCCGCCAGTGTTGCATCGCCCCCGCCTGGCGCAGCAAGGCAGACACGTGGTCTTCGTCACCAGCAGATGCGCCACCACTCGTCAGTATCACTTCTGCCTGTTCCGCAGCCTGATCCAGCCGTTCCCGCAGGGCGTCCCGATCATCTGAAACACGCCCCATATCCACAGGTACAAACCCCAGCCTTTCGACCAGAGACAACAGCATCGGGCGGTTGGCGTCGAATATCTGTCCCGGTCCGGCGCGTTCTCCGGCGTCGACCAGTTCATCACCGGTCGATACCACGGCGACACGCAGCGGCTTGCGCACATTCACCTCGGCAATGCCCAAAGCGGTGAGCAGCGCAAGATCAGCCGGTGTCAATCGGCGCCCTGTAGACAGGGCCAGATCGCCTGCGGCCACATCTTCGCCCGCTTGCCTGGTATTTGCCCCCTTTTTCAGCGGGCCGTGGAATGCGATATACCCGTCTTTAACTGTGACATCCTCTTCCAGAATAACCGTATCCACCCCGTCAGGCAGCGCCGCACCCGTCAGAACGCGCACTGCCTGGCCCGCAGGAACGTCACCCTCAAACGGAATACCGGCTGCTGCGCGCCCGTCGACCAACGGCAGGACCTGTGGCCCATCTGAAACCGGACCAGCAAACCCGAACCCATCCACGGCTGTATTCGGCTGCGGCGGGTTGGAACGTTGGGCTGTCACATCTTCTGCCAGAATGCGCCCACTCGCCGTATTCAGCGCGACCACCTCGACCGAGGTAATCGGATGCAACCTGTCGCGCAAATAGGCCAAGGCGTCATCAACGGGCGTCCACTCCACACCCGCTGGCAGCGCAAAACAATCGTTGCGCAATGGTGGCGGGGCTATGTTCGGCTTTTTCTGAGTCACACCCAATATCCAGCCTTCCTCTGCCGCTGAAACATCTAATTGCGCTTTCAACTCCTGCTCTGTCAAACGCGACAGAGTCAAGGCGACCTGTTCGACCTGCCAAGCATCCTTGATCCGCCCGTCCGGTGGCGCACCCAAGGTGAGCGACGGCCAGATCTCCACAAAGGCGACGGGTTTATCCAACGGCTCGAACGGCCAGACCGCGACTTGTCCGGCAAAGCGATGGCGGAGCCTGCTTAGGACTGGAAGCCCCATCATCACCTGCCCACCGACCGCGCCTGCACCCGCCATCTGCCAGCAGGTGAAACTGCCTTTTGCCGAGGCTTCAACCGCACGACGGTCGGAAAACGGATTGGAATAGCCCGTCTTGGTTCGCGGCAAACCATCAATTTCGCGCCCAAGGCCATTCATCCAAAATGGGCCTCTTCCTCCGAATTGTCGATTGATCCGGCCTGCCAAGTCGAAACGATTGTTCGTTTTCGGACCGTCCTCGACATGCTGTTCGAACCAATCCCACAAGACCAAGGGGTCATCCGTTCCGGTCATCGCGCGGGCAAAACCCTTCGGGTATCCAAAAGGGAAGTCAAACCCCAGAAATAGGCGTCGGCCTGCTTTCAGTTCGGTGTGGATCAGGGCATCCAGCCACGCCTCGGCAAGCGCCCGGTTGCGTAGGTATTCAGGTCCCTGTGCCCGCCCTTCACGCGCAATACAGACCCAGATCGCGTCTTTGCGCGGTGTTGGCCCGGTGTCATTTCCACCAGACCAGTCCACCATGGCAAAGGTCTGGAACAGGGTCACAAACCGACCTCATCCAATATGAAGTCCGCGATCCTGACTGTATCATTCAAGTCGAAAACCGGGCAATCCAGTTCCAGCGCCGTGTCGCTGGCAACGGCTCGAACGGTATCGTTTTCAATCGCGATCAAAGGGTTTCCCGCCTCGGCGCGAAACGCCTCGATCTTTGGGTGACCTTCCCGCTTGAAGCCTTCGACCAGCACCAGATCAACCGGAGAAAGCCGCGCCAGCAATTCGGCCAAAGTTGGCTCGGGCGCACCGCGCAGCTCTTGCATCAAGGCGACGCGCTGCCCCGACGCAAGCAACACCTCGCTGGCACCAGCAACGCGGTGACGATGACTGTCCGTGCCCGGCTGGTCCACATCGACGCCGTGATGCGCATGTTTGACAGTTGAGACGGTAAAACCCCGCCCCGTGATCTCGGTCACCAGCCGTTCCATCAGCCCGGTTTTGCCTGCGTTTTTCCAGCCAGTGACACCGTAGACTCTCATACCTGCTCCAACAGTGTCCGGGCGCGGTCCAAATCGTCAGGTGTATTGACGTTGAAGAACGGATCAAACGGGTCAGCCTGGAACATAGCCTCGCGTCCGTCATGTTTATCAGTCCACAGCACGACCTTGCGCAACCCGTCCGTCAGAGCCGCCCGCAGATCATCGCGCAGAGCCACAGGCCAGAGCCCAAAGGTCGGGTGCCGGTTGACCCGCCTGCCCCCTCCGGATTTCAGCGCGTCGTCGCCCGTTCGCGGAGTAGTGGCCAAGACCAGAGGATGCACCTGCCCCTCTGCCGCCTCTTGCAGGCGCGCCACCAAATCACGCGGGAAGAACGGTGTATCTGCGGCAGCCGTTACGATACTGTCGGCCCCCTGATCTGCCGCCCAGTCGAGCCCCGCCAGAACACCGGCCAAAGGGCCAGCGAAGCCTTCAATCGTGTCAGGCAGAACGGGTAGCGTCAAATCGCTGAAACGCTTGGGGTCACCATTTGCGTTCAGGGCCAAACCATCGACTTGAGGAGACAGCCGATCAACGACATGGGACAGCAGGCTCCGCCCGCCAATCTGCAATAAACCTTTGTCACCACCACCCATCCGGGTGGCCTGCCCGCCTGCGAGGATGACGCCGAGAGGTTTTTTGTTTTCATCACTCATTGGCTACTCTTCCGCCGGTGTTTCCTGTCTTCGGCCACAACCGTCGACGGGTCCACATCGCGAACCAACCGTTCCTCACCGGAAAGACAAACAAAGCGCTGTCCGCGCATCCGGCCGATCAGCGTAAGGCCGACCTCACGCGCGATCTCGACACCCCAGGCGGTAAAGCCGGAACGGGACGCCAACACAGGAATACCCATCATCGCCGTTTTGATCACCATCTCGGATGTCAGGCGACCGGTGGTATAGAGGATCTTGTCCTCCGCCGTCGCCCCCTCGGAAAGCATCCAACCTGCGATCTTGTCGACGGCATTATGGCGACCCACGTCTTCCATATAAACCAGCGGACGGTTTTCGCGGCACAATACAGTCCCATGAATTGCCCCGGCCTCAAGATAAAGCGACGGGGTGCGATTGATCTTGGCCGCCAGTTCGTAAAGCCACGAGGTACGCACCTGCACTTGCGGCAGCTGAACGCCCTCAAGACCCTCCATCATGTCCCCGAACACCGTTCCCACAGCGCAGCCACTGGTGCGCGTTTTTTTCTTCAGCTTGTCCTCGTACGAAGTCGCGCGTGCGGTGCGGACAACAACGGTTTCAAGATCATCATCGTAATCGACACGGGTAATCTCATCATCGGCCAGCAACATGCCCTGATTTCGCAGGAAACCCAGCGCCAGATATTCGGGATAGTCGCCAATCGTCATCGCCGTCACAATTTCCTGCGCGTTGAGGAAGATCGTCAGTGGGCGCTCTTCAACCACTGAAATCTGACTGACCTCGCCATTCTGGTCCACCCCCTCGACCGCACGGGTCAAGCGGGCCGCGCTCGGATCAGGAGCGATTACATAGTCTGACACGTCGGTTTCGGTGACCAATTGCAACCCCTCCACAAGACCGATACTGCTGCTGGCGTCACCATAGGATTTAGCCATGGCCTCTGCCACATCCAAGTCATACTTCTGGAAAGGTTTTCGCGACGGCACGCCGTTTGTCTTCGTGGCTGTGCCTTTTGGCCTGTTGTTTGGTGTCTTCGCGACAGAAGCCGGGCTGAATATCGTGCAGACCATTGCCTTCTCCGTCACCGTTTTTGCAGGCGCGGCGCAGTTCACAGCTCTGCAACTTCTGCAGGATGAAACGCCTACAATCATCGTTTTGATTTCGGCGCTGGCAGTGAACCTGCGGGTTGCGATGTATTCCGCATCGCTGACGCCGTTCTTGGGTGCCGCCCCCTTGTGGCAAAGAGCATGTGCGGCTTACCTGATCGTGGATCAGTCTTACGCCTGTTCAATCGCGCAGTTCGAAAAAGAGCCTGATCTAACGATCCCCCAGCGAATGGCCTATTTCCTGGGTTCGGTCACTCCGATCACACCGCTGTGGGTTCTGGGAACCTGTCTGGGTGCCGTGCTGGGCGCTCAGATCCCAGAGAGTTGGGCGCTGGACTTTGCCCTGCCGATCACCTTTCTGGCGATGATCGGACCAATGATGCGTACGCTGGCCCATGTCATCGCCGCCCTGGTCGCCATTGTCGTTGCCCTGCTGACCGTGAGTGTGCCGTTCAATCTGGGCCTGCTGATCGCAGGCGCGGCAGGGATGATGGCCGGCGCGCAGGCGGAATTGATGCTAAAGCGGAACACGCCATGAACCAGATCGATCAGACAACAATATGGATCATCATCGTGGGTCTTGCGGTGGGCAGCTATGCTTTGCGCTTTACCTTCATCGGTCTCGTCGGTGATCGCCCAATGCCGCCCTGGTTGTTACGTCACCTTCGATATACAGCCGTGGCCATCCTGCCCGCACTGATCGCGCCGCTGGTGGTTTGGCCTGCGGCCACCGAAGGACAACCGGATATACCCCGTATGTCGGCCGCAGCGGTTGCATTGTCTGTGGGCATTCTAACCAAGAACGTGCTGGCGGCCATTTTTACCGGGGCGGCAACACTTTACACATTGCTGTATCTAGTTGGATGAAGCCGCGTCCAGCTGGTTCAGGCGCGCATTGTTGAACGCCAGTCCCTTTTGCAGGTCCGCGTCGTCGTTTTCACGGTATTCCGCCGTTTGAACACCTTGCAACGCTCCAAACTGATCCGACAGTTTGACCGGATAGAATGTAGTCGTGATCTGTTCGAACCCCGGAACCTGCTGCAACAGTTGCGAAGTAGAGTTCGCACAGAAAGCACCAGCCACCGGGCCCATCTGCTTGGCCAGTTGCAATGCAATTTCGGCCTGTTGCGGGGTGACCTCGATCGTCTGGATGCGCGCATAATGTGTTTCGCGGGCGTGGCTGCTGCGATACGCACGTTCGACATTCGGAGTGATTCCGTACAGCACGTCGTTCCTGATCGGTACAACATCCGCCCGGAACGATCCTGCCGGGTCGAAAATAACCCGCTCACTGCCGCTGATCATCAACGACGTATGCGCGCCCGAACCGGTCCGGGTGCTGATCATCGTGTACAAGGTCAGGGTCGATGGCCCCGGATCGCGATAGGAACGGGACGTTATTTCAGTCTGATCCGCTTGCGGGCGCTGTGATGCAGCGCAACCAGCCAGCGTTGCGGCCACAAGGCACGCAGTCAATATCCTGAGCAAAGCCGCCCCCGAATTGCTTACGAGGCGAAAACTGCCAGGAACAGGCACAACAAGGCGATCGCGACCACACACCAGGTGGTGGCTTTGATGAAACCGTTGAAAGTTTTGGTTTGAACGTCGATGTTCATTTCGCCGTGCTTGTATTCAGCCATGAGTCTCAGAATCCCAATTCGCGTGTTTGATTTGTTGGATAATGGAAAACAAAACGCCTGTCACCACGTCATTCGCGCGCAGGGCGCGCTTACTTGAGGACCGAGCATCCGGGATAACCGAACCCCCATCGCCAGGGCAGGCCGCTGCACGGCCCGCCACCGAAACGAACCGCCCCATACATGGCATCCGCGGTGATCGCGTGAATGGTGCGAATCTGGTCAGGTTCCATATCATAGCGATCCGCGTATTCGTCGGCATACAGATCTCCATGCGCCTTAACACAGGCATGCAGGGCATCATCCGCCGCCAAACGCGCGTCATAGCTTTCCTCGGCCGAATCCGCGCCGCCGGCATTGTGATATGCCCGGTCGTGGATCACACAACAGTTTTCCCAAGGCGGATGTTCTTCAAAAAGCTCGCCAACCTGCGGGAACTGCTTTGCCACCCAGCGCCAGCTTGCGGACAACCCACCCGAACACCCGTCTGTTTCGAATGGTTGCAGCTCGGCGCTTTCGCTCTGGTCCATCAAGGCGCGATGGGCAGGCATTTCGAACCGGCGCATCAAGTCCTGTGCCAAGGCGGCGTGCGGAATAACGAGCAACAGCAGCGAAAGATTAAGGGCTTTCATCGCGCATCGCCTTGGTGTCGACCTGCAATCCGAAAGTCGTGGCCAACCACAACATCAGCCGCTCTGCTGGTCCCATTTCGGCACGCACGCGCAGAACCTCATTGGCCATGGCCGGGCGGTCGGTGATCAGACCATCAACGCCCATAGACGCCATTTTGGACATTTGCAGCGGATCGTTCACTGTCCAGACATAGATATCCTTACCGGCATCGTGAACCTTTCGGATCAGGCCCGGAGTTGCCATCCCTGCATTGATTGCGACAAACTCGCCCTCCAACCCCGACAGATCACCAATGGCTGTGGCCGCCAATACACCCGAACGCCAGTCCGGGCGCAGTTTCTTCATCTTTTGGACGGCCGGATATTTCAACGACATGGTGGCGACCTCGTCCTGCATCTCCAACTCTTCCACCAGATTGATCACCCGGTTTTCCAGATCAATATCATGGCCATAGTATTTCAGTTCGATAAGAACCCTGGACTTGCCTTTGGCCGCCTCCAGCACATCACGCAGAGTTGGCGTTCGTTCCGAGGCGTATTCCGGATCAAACCAGCTGCCGATGTCGATATCTGCCACATCCGCCATCGTTGCATCCCAGACCTTCAGGTTAACACCCGCCAGCTTCATGAAATCGCTGTCATGGGCCACGATGATCACATCATCCGCAGATTCCTGAACGTCGATTTCAACCCAATCCGCGCCGTCCTCGATGGCTTTCAGAACCGAGGCCATCGTGTTTTCCGGCCGCAAGGCCGCTGCACCCCGGTGGCCAATGACCTCGGCATGATCCGGGGCCTGCACACGTTCCAGCAGACTTTGACCTGACCAAAGGCCAATAACCAACGCGGCAAGGGATGCGCCCACTGTCACAAATACAGGCGCCCGAATTTTCCGGGGTTCTGGGTGGGCGATCTTTTTTGCGTCAATATCGAAAAACCCGTCCAACAAGACGGCCAACGCGCCCAGCGCCGTTGCCGCCAGAACCAGCCCCGCCAATGACCACAGCCCTGCGACGACAAAACTGAAGGTCAGGGCCAGCTTGAGGTTGCTGCCGTCCTGCACGGGTACGAAAGTAAACAAAAGGCTGGCCACTGCGGCAATCAAAGCGGCGATGACAAGGCGCATCCCCAGCCAAAGGGCAAGTTCGATCTTCAACCGCCCGCGCCTGCCTTCCATCTTCTGCGCACTTTGGGCAAACGCCGTTCGGGGCGCAGTTCGTTCGAAAAGGACCAAATGCAGGGCCAGCGCCCAGGCGGACAGGCGACGGATCAAAAGCCACGCCAGTACAAGAACAACCACTCCGATCAAAAGAACCGCCACCTTGAAGGCGGGGGGGCGGAAGGTCAGGTAATAGTTGATGTCATATTCAGTCAGCGTCCACCACGCGATCAGGCCAGCGACAGCCACGAATGGCAGGGCAAGCAACAGGACACGCAGGATGAAACGCACGGCAAATCCGAACAACGCCGGGAAACGGGACAGGATCAACGCGAGCGCCGCACTGCCAGCGCGCCAGGGATCTTGTTCGCCCATACGCAGCGACCCGGCCATGACCGAGAACACAAAGACTTCGGCCAGCAGAAACAGGCTCAGAACTACAAAAGACGAGATAAACCCGACCGGAGACAGCAGGAACATGGCAATGTCCTGATCCGTCAAGGCCGTCTGGTCAGACAGAGAGACTGCCAGATTGACCGTCAGTGCCACCCCTGGCGCAATCAGCGCAACAAGCAGTAATCGCACAGCGATATAAATTGGCACAAAAACCCGACGCCGGGCCCAAGCCCCCGCGTAGGCATGTGTTACGGCATGGAAATATCTGTTCACGCGGTCGCCTCCGAACTGATTCATTCATTCAAAGGCGCGCAAACGTGAATTGCAAGTCAGCTGTCTTTCAGGTCCGCAGCCAGGCGGAACCCGATGCGGTTGGCTGGCTTGTCTTCAACCGATTTGGGAAGCGCACGCAACATCACGTTCAACTGGCTGACATGTTGCACCAGTTGCGTGCGGGCTCCGGTCCCGTCGGACCCGTAAAAGGTTATCATGTCGGGGTCGAAATAACCCATCCCCTCGATCCGCATCACGCCTGCATCGCCGCCAGTGAAACCCATGGCGACCTCATGATCGCCGTCCAATGTCTGTTCGAAATTCTGGATATACAGGATTAGCCGCTCGTAGGCCCATTGTGCGGGGCTTTTGCTGGCCACCGGTTTTTTCAGCGTCTCTGGCAGTTTTTTGGTTCCGGATTCGGCTTTCGGATCGGCGTGCACCTCGTAACATCTTGGCAACGCTGCGGCTTCTGCGGCCTCGGCCGAGGTTTCGATCTGGTCCTGCATTCGTCTACCCTTTGCGCTGATACAGCCATGCCCCATCCGCGCGTTGCGTCCGGGTTACTGCACCAATGTGGTAGAGGTGATTTACATGTGCAACCGCCTCAACCAGCGCAAGGCCATACTCACCCTCTTGGATTGTACGTTTGAACAGCGGCATAAAGCAGTCAGCGGCAGATTTGGGCTGATCCAGATGATCCAGCAACCGTTCCAGCGCGCCATGGTGGTTGTCAATCAACTGCTTCATGCGCAACGGCAGACCGGTGAAGGGCAATTTGTGCCCGCCTAAAACCAGATGATCGGGACGGGCGAGTACCTGAAGCCTCTCACAGGCCTCCATCCATCCTGACACCGGATCTGCCATGGGTTCGGTCGCATAGACACCCAGATTGGGACTGATTGAACTGAGGATCTGATCACCGCTGAGTACCAGATTGTCATCGCGGCTCCAGAAGGTGGCGTGTTCCGGCGCATGGCCATTGCCCATATGAACGTCCCAGTCACGTCCACCAATACGGATCACGTCACCCTGCTTGATCCCGGTAAAACCCAGCGGCATGGGATAGACCGTGTCGGCAAAATTAAAGGGCCGGTCCGCCATCCGTTTGTTCAGAACATCGGATGCCATCCCCGCACTGCGATAGAATTCCAGCGTTTCTTGCGGCCAGGTTTCCTGCACATCCAGCGTCAGCATCCGCGCAAACAGCCACGAGGTGCGGCTTGTCACCAGCTCGGCGCCGTGTTCCGTCTGAAACCATCCGGCATTGCCAACATGGTCGGGATGATGGTGAGTCACCACCACCCTCCTGATCGGCTTGCCTGCAAGTGGCCCGGCCATCAACGCTTCCAAGATGCGCCGCGTCTTGTTCGAGGACAGCCCCGTATCGATCACGGTCCAGCTGTCGCCATCGTCCAGAGCGTAGATGTTTACATGGTCCAGCGCCATCGGCAGGGGCAGGCGCATCCAGAGAACACCTTGGGCAATCTCGGTGGCCGCGCCCTGCGCGGGCGGTTCAGCCCACGGATATCTGATCCCCAAGACGTGATCCCCATCCATCAGGCTGCAAACTCGTCCGTGCTCAGCGCGAAAAGGTCATCCGCCCCGTTCTGCGCCCGCGCCAAAAGGCCCGAATGTTCGGGCAACAGGGCGTTGATATAATATCGCGCCAGTTTCGCCCGCGGTCCCTCTGGGTCGGCAAGGGCTGCGGTCAGGTGGTAATGCCCGCCCAGCACCCGAGCAAAAGCCTGCAAATAAGCAACTGCGCCTGCAAAGCGGTTATTCAAATCGTCCTGTGCGACCAGCCACTCTGTCGCCTCGCGCAGTGTTTCGGTGGCTTCCCAGACCGGACCCGCCAGATCAGGCAGCGTTGCACGGGCGCGTTCGGCCTGGTCTTCGATCTCATCCAGCAGGTTCGAAGCAGCCTCGCCCCCGTCCATCATCTTCCGCGCAACAAGGTCCATCGCCTGAATACCGTTGGTGCCCTCGTAGATCGCGGTGACACGCGCATCGCGATAGAACTGTGCCGCGCCGGTTTCCTCAATATACCCCATGCCACCATGCACCTGGACCCCGGTTTCAGCCACACGCATCCCGGTCTGAGTACCAAACGCCTTGCTGATCGGCGTCAACAGCGCGGCCCGCGCAGCCCAATCGGCGTCACCAGTGGCCTCTGCCATATCGATCGCAACCGCATTGGCCAACAGGATCGCGCGCGCGGCATAAACATCAGCACGCATATCCAAAAGCATGCGGCGCACATCCGCATGATCGATGATCGTCTCGGACGGCGTTTTGCCTTGTTTCCGTTCCAGGGCATAGGCCAACGCATGCTGGTATGCACCTTCGGCCACGCCCACGCCCTGTCCGCCCACACCAAGACGCGCATTGTTCATCATGGTAAACATGGCAGCCATACCGCCATGTTCGGCACCCACCAGCCAGCCTTTGGCTCTGTCATATTGCATCACGCAGGTGGGCGATCCGTGCAAACCCATCTTGTGTTCCAGCGAAACCACTTTTAGATCATTGGCCGCGCCCGGGTCACCATTTGCGTCAGGCAGGAATTTAGGGACAAGGAACAATGAAATCCCTTTGGTGCCGGGCACCCCATCGGGAAGGCGAGCCAGTACCAGATGGCAGACATTCTCGGTAAAATCGGTATCGCCCCACGAGATGAATATCTTTTGACCGGTGATCGAATATGTCCCGTCACCGTTCGGCTCAGCCTTCGCAGACAGCGCGCCAACATCCGATCCGGCCTGAGCTTCGGTCAGGTTCATGGTGCCCGACCATTCCCCCGTCATCATCTTAGGCAGATACAGCGCTTTCAATTCGTCGCTGGCGTGATGCTCCAACGCCTCAATCTGGCCCTGAGACATAAGCGGCGCAAGTTGAAGCGACAGGCAAGCAGCACTCATCATCTCGTTGACCGCCGTGGTGATGGTCATAGGCAGCCCCATCCCCCCGTATTTAGGATTGCCACTGATCCCGATCCAGCCACCTTCGGCAATTGCCTTCCAACCGTCTGCATATCCCGGAGAAGTTCGCAGCACGCCATTTTCAAGTCGTGCAGGTTCCAGATCACCGGGGCGCTGCAGAGGGGCCATCACCTCTTCGCACATTTTTCCAGCTTCGGTCAGGATCGCATTGACCACATCCCCGCTGGCATCAACAAATTTATCCGTCGCAGCGACCTGGTCGAACCCGACCACATGGTCCAGCAGGAACTGGTAATCTGAAATTGGGGTGCGATAGGGCATGATCACTCTCGAAGGCTAACAATTCAGAACATATCGGCAGGCTTGGAATTGTGGGCAAGCGCCGGTAAGCGTATGAGCTTGGATCAATTACCTACTGTCCCTTATGTTTCAAGCAACCAAAACGCGGCGTCACCAGTTATGATCTCAACCGGCACTCAGGAATTGACGGCGGATCCCGGCGGTATCGCGCGGGCTGCAGATATGTTGCGACAGGGCCTTCTGGTCGCCTTCCCGACCGAGACGGTCTATGGCCTGGGCGGCGATGCACGCAACGGGCAGGCGGTGGCGTCGATCTACGAGGCCAAGGGGCGGCCCAGTTTCAACCCCCTGATCGCACATGTCGCATCGGTCGCCGCGGCGCAACGGTATGTGCTATGGTCAAATCAGGCCGAGCATCTGGCGCAGGCCTTTTGGCCCGGTCCGCTTACCTTGGTTTTGCCCTTGCGCGAAGGGCACGGGATTTCTTCGCTAGTGACGGCAGGTTTGGACACGCTGGCCGTGCGCGTTCCGGCACATCCGACAGCGCACGCGCTGCTGGCCGAATTTGATGGCCCGGTTGCTGCGCCATCTGCAAACCCGTCGGGTCAGATCAGTCCGACCAAGGCAAGTCATGTCTGGTCAGGTCTTGGCGGCAAGATCGCGGCTGTTCTGGATGACGGGCCGTGCGGTGTCGGGCTTGAATCCACCATCATCGGTCTGGCTGGGGAACCCGCGCTTTTGCGTCCAGGTGGCATCGCGCTGGAGCAAATCGAAGAGACGCTGAAAACACACCTACATCTGCATCAATCCGGTGACCTTCTGACCGCCCCCGGCCAGTTGCAATCGCATTATGCGCCGGATGCTCCGGTCCGTTTGAATGCCGAAACCCGTCAGGGTGACGAGGTGTTGCTGGGATTTGGACAGGTTGAGTGCGACCTGAACTTGTCCGCCATTGGCGACCTGACCGAAGCGGCGGCAAATCTGTTTGCGTTTCTGCATCAACTGAACGAAACCGGGCGACCGATTGCCGTTTCTCCGATCCCAGGCACGGCATTGGGGGCGGCAATCAATGACCGGCTGCGGCGCGCTGCAGCACCTCGCGACAGCTGATCAGGCCCGCCCTGCGCTGGCAGAAAGGGTTAGCGGGTCCACGCCCAAAGTAGCCAACGCTGCCTCCCATTTCGCATCATCGGGCACATCGAAAACAAGCTTGGGTGTCGCGTCGGTGGTCAGCCAACCGTTCATGGCAATTTCATCCTCAAGCTGACCGGGCCCCCAGCCGGAATAACCCAGCGCCAGCATCGAGTTCAGCGGCCCGCTGCCTGACGCCAAATCCTCGAGCACATCAAGTGTCGCCGTCATGCTGAAGTCCTCAGAAATCTGCATTGAATGCAGGTTGGCCTCGTAATCGGCGCTGTGAAGGACAAAGCCGCGCGACATCTCGACCGGTCCACCGAAATGCACAAGGCGCTCTCCGACAATCGGAATACGGCAGGCGATGTTCAGTTGACCCAGCAAGGTCTTTATCCGCAGGTCCGAGGGCTTGTTCACAATCAAACCCATGGCTCCATCGTCGCCGTGGCTGCACACATACACCACCGAATGGTCGAATCGCGGATCCCCCATACCGGGCATCGCAATCAACAGTTTTCCGGTCAGGTCCATGGGCCGCCATCTCTTTCTCAGAACACCTCAACAATGGCCCCGCAGCATGTCTATTGGCAAGAGAACAACGGGTATTTTGGCGGATTTCATCCCAGTGAACAGAACGTGACTTGGAATCCGGGCCAACGCCGCGCATTTAAGAGGGATGAAGATGTCGATGAAACACACTGCTGTCGCCGCACTTGCTTGCCTGCATCTGTCCGCCCCGGTTGCCGCACAGGGTCTGGATGGTGTCGTTCAGCTGGATGTTCTGGATGGTGGCCGGACTGCAAACGGCACTTATCTTACCGCCTTAAAGCTGACGCTCGAGGATGGTTGGAAAACCTACTGGCGCGCGCCCGGAGACGCTGGCATCCCGCCGGAAATCAACTGGAAACGGTCAAGCAATGTCGGGCGGATTGAGATCACATGGCCTGCCCCCGATGTCTTTGATCAGAACGGGTTGCAGTCGATCGGTTACAAGAACCAACTGGTCCTTCCTATTGAGATTACGCCGCGCAACCCTGCCAAGCCGGTCCGATTGCAGGGCGAAATGGATCTGGGCGTCTGCAAAGACGTTTGTGTTCCGGAACGTCTGGGCTTTGACCACACGCTCGACGCCAATGCCGGGCGCCATCCCGCGATTGCCGCGGCACTGGCGCAACGTCCCTATTCCGCGCAGGAAGCTCGCGTGTCCAGTGCCACGTGTCGTCTGACGCCAACGAAAGATGGTATGCGTATCGAAGCACGAGTGACCATGCCATCGGCAGGTGGTCATGAAGTTGCTGTGATCGAACCCGGCAATCCCACCCTCTGGGCTTCGCAGCCGGTTGCGCAACGGCAGGGCGATACGTTGGTGGCCGAGGCCGAGATTATCAATGCATCGGGTACACCCTTTGCGCTGGATCGGTCTGAAATCCGGATTACAGTTCTGGGCGCCAATCACGCAGTTGATATTCAGGGTTGCAGCGCAGGCTGAATTCATGACCCAATCGCCAAAAATCGGTGCCCTGGCCGTTGTTCTGCACCAGGATCAGGTTCTTCTGGTTCAGCGCAGCAAGCAGCCCGACGCCGGGCTGTGGGGGTTTCCCGGTGGCCATGTCGAATGGGGTGAAACCGTATTGGAAGCGGCGCAACGCGAATTGCTGGAAGAAACCTCGGTGATCGCGCAACCGTCACATTATCTGAACAATCTGGACCTTCTGCGCCGAACCCCAGATGGGCTGGTCGTGTCCCATTACCTGCTGGTCGGGGTCGCATGTCAGTATCGCTCGGGCACGCCGAGGGCCGGTGACGACGCACTTGATGCCCGGTGGTTTCCCATCGATCAGATACGCCAGGGCAACCTGCCCATGAGCGCGCGGGTCATTGAGCTTTTGGAATATGCCTTGCTTGCGGTTTAAGTACCTGCCGATTTCGTGAGGCGACCATAGAGTATACCTGAGGCAGCAATGCTTAGAATCACAATCGGTACAGCGCCGGCAACAAACGCGCCCAGCCCCATTTTCAATGCGGCAATGCCATCATCACCGGGATAAAGGCTTTGTAGCATGGCAAGCGGTGCACCGTTGACAGCGGGCCAGATCATCGTCAAGGCAAACCAGATCCCAAGTATCACGCCGGTTCCGGCCAACGCGCCACGAACAACCTTGTCAGGGGCCCGTGCAGCACGGCGCATGGCTGTCATCGGACGTGCCACGTCATTAAGAATTCCCAGCAAGGCAGGTACAAGAACCAACACCAGCAACATTCCGAAACCAAGCCCGTATACCAGTGTGATTACAGTCGGTTTCAAGAATTGCGCCTGTTGAGAGCCTTCATATAGTAAGGGCGCAAGGCCAAGAACCGTCGTCAGCGTGGTCAGCATCACGGGGCGCAACCTGTCTGCCGTGCCATCCAGAATAGACGGAATCAACCCGCGATCCTGCTGGTATGCGTCGATCGTAGTCACCAAAACGATCGAATCGTTGATGATGATCCCTGTCATGCCCAACAACCCGACAACCGTGAACATGCTCAGCGGAACCTCCCAGATGTAATGGCCCCAAATTGCCCCGACCAGGCCAAAGGGAATAATCGCCATAACCACAAGGGGTCGTGTCCAGCTGGCAAAAACCCAGGCCAGTACAAGATAAATACCGGTCAGGCACAGGATCAGACCGTTGCGGGCCTCGGACAGGAATTCGTTTTCCTGTTCGCTCAGACCCGACATGCGCCACTCAACCTGCCTTTCGGCCGCGATATTGGGAAGGATCTCGTCCTGCATCACGCGTTCAATTTCGGCGGCCCGTGCCGGATCGTCTTCCGAAATATCGCCTGTTACCGAAACCACCCTCAGGCCGTTTTCACGCCGAACCGTCGAAAACCCGGACTTGCGCTCGACCGAAACGATATCAGCCAAAGGTACGTAGACCCCATCAGGAGAACGCATCAGAGTTCGTTCCAGAAAATCTGCTGTCAGTTCACCTTCGGGCAGTTCGACACGGATCTCGGCACTGCGCGGCCCGTCAGGGAAGGTTGCGGCCTCAATCCCGTTCAAACGGTTGCGCAAAGCCCGCCCCAGCGTTTCGATCCGAAAGCCCAGCGCCTGACCCTGCGCCGTCAGGTCAAGAAGAAACTCTTCCTTGTCATATGCCAAAGTGTCCTCAAGTGCCGAAACTTCAGGAAACTTCGACAGCGCAGTTTGCAGATCTTCAGATGCGGCTTTCAGGACATTTACGTCTGAGCCATAAAATTGCACATCGATTGCATCGCCGCCGGGGCCGGACCGCCAACCGCGGAAGCTGATCACTTCGACCTTGGGGTGACGCGGTACGAAATCCTGTAGCTCGCCCACAAACTCAAAACTCGAATATGGGCGCAGATCGGCGTCGATCAATTCAATCGAAATACCTCCCAGCACACTGCCGTCCTTGCCGTCAGCCGCAGCAAGCGCACGCCCGGCATTGCCACCAACTTCAGCCAGGACATAGTCAATTGGATTTCGGCCATGACGCTCTTCGTAGATCCGGCCCAGTTCGTTGGTTGCATCCTGTAGAATGCGCATCATCTCAAGTGTATCTGACCGGGTCGACCCTTCGCGCATAATAAACCCGCCGCTAACCGAACTGCGTTCAGGCGCGTTGAAGAACCGCCAGTTCACGTCGCCACGAATGAACAATGCGACCTGACTGGCCAGGATGGCGATCATCAGCGCGGCCACCACATAACGCGCCCAGATCACCCAGGCGATCAGCGGACGGAACAAGTGATCCCGAACCCAACGAAAGCCACGATTGACGACACGGTTCGGCAGATCGTACCAGTGTTCTTTGGCCGAATGCGCAATTGCATGCGCCATGTGATTGGGCAGGATCAGGAAGCATTCCACCAGCGATGCAACCAGTACTGCGATCACCGTGAAAGGGATATCGCGGATCAGCTCTCCGAAACGTCCTCCAACCAACGTCAGGCCGAAAAACGCAATCACCGTCGTTACCGTGGCGGCCAGAACCGGCATTGCCATTCGACGCGCGGCGCGCTCTGCGGCTTCCACTGGTGTCTCGCCCAATCGGCGGGAGCGAAAATCAGCGTGCTCCCCCACGACAATGGCATCATCTACAACGATCCCCAACGTAATGATCAGACCAAACAGTGAAACCATGTTCAGCGACAGACCGCCCAGATACATCAGCGCAATCGCCGCCGACATCGCCACCGGGATACCCGCAGCAACCCAAAACGCAATGCGCGCATTGAGAAATAGGAACAACAGGATGACAACAAGCCCCAGCCCCATCAGCCCGTTATCCACGAGGATGTTCAACCGGTCGGTAATTGCTTGCGCCCGGGTGCGGATCAGATCAATTCTCACACCTTCAGGCAGGCTGGCCTGCATCTCGCGGGCAACGTCCTCCACCGTGTGCTGAATACCTATCGCATCGCCCAGGTTCGACCGGTCCACTCTGATCGACATGGCGGGATTGTCGCCCACATAATAGCTGCGGTCGCGGGTGACGCCTTCTACCCAAATTCTGGCAATGTCACCAACCTTCAGTTTCGACCCATCTTCGTTCGTCCGCAGAGCGATGCCTTCGATCTGTTCTGGCGTGCGTTTCTCAGTTCCCGCCCGGACACGAGCACCCGCACCTTCGACATTGCCAGCGGGGTCCGTATTGACTTCGGCACCTATCGCTGCCGCGATTTCGGCCATCGTTATATCGTTTGCGATTAACTGAGCGGTGGTGACCTCGACAACGATGCGCGGTGCGGCAATACCCCGGATTGTCGTGCGGGTCACACCTGATGCGAATAAACGATTGATAAGCTCATCCGTCAGCTTAGCCAGCTGAGCAGTATCGGTCGGACCGGTAATCACCACATCCGTCACCCGATCACGCCACGCACCGCGTTGAATCTTGGGCTCCTCAGCGTCTTCCGGCAGATCTGTGACAGCGTCTACGGCGGTCCGGACTTCCTCAACAGCGCGGGACACATCCCAGTTGGGTTCGAATTCCAGCCTGATACGGGTCCAGCCCGGATGCGAGGAAGCCTCGGTACTGGTCACCCCTTCGACGGCCAGCAGCGCAGGTTCCAGCAACTGCACGATCCCGGCGTCCATGTCCTCGGGCCCGGCACCATCCCAGGTTACGGATACATCGACGCGTTCCAGAATGACGTCCGGAAAGAACTGTGCACGCATGTTCGGGATTGCCGCCGCGCCAAGAACCAGCATGACAAGCAACAGCAGGTTGGCAACTGTCCGATGCCGCGTGAAATAACTGAGAAGGCCACCCGCCGCGCCAGGTATCTCGCGCATCATGGCGTTTATCCCCCAGCCCTGGTTTCAATACTGCGCACCAAAGATGTCGGCACTCGAGCTTCGCGCAGCCGGGTTAGAACCTTCGTCTTTTCCTTCGGTGGCATCGCACTGTTCGCCTCGACTTGAGCTACAAGTTCGGCGCGTTTCTCGTCCGTCAGCTCGACCATTCCGGGGTCTGCACCCGCCTCAAGCCGCAGGGGCCGAACACGCACGCCCGACCCAAGCAGGGGGGTTCGTCCGACGACGACCTCACGCCCTTCCAACCCGTCGCCCCGCAGCAGAACTTCATCCCCCTGGCGGCGGATGAGCTGAACCGGCAGACTTTCCAATCGGTCATCAGGGCCAAGAACCAGAACTGTTCCGGATGCATCAAGGACCGAAGACGGCAGTCGGTAAACTCCGGCAAGGGGCTGTTCCTGAACTGAAACCGTAACGAAATCTCCAGGTTTAAACCCCGATGCCTCTTGCAGGCGGGCATAGATCAACCGCCCGGTCTGGCCTTCACCGGCAGACCCGCTATCGCGGCTAATCTGGCCAACCGCGGTCAGATCGGTCCCTGTGACTTCAAGAGATATGGTGACCGGCGCATTGATCAGACGATCGCCGCCATCCAGAAGCCGCACATATTGCGCGGTCGACACCCGAAACGCCACTTCAAGGTCGTTGGGATCAACCAGTTCGGCCAGCTTTTCATTTGCAGATACCAGCCGCCCTTCCACAAGCGTCACATCCGTTAAAGTGCCGCCAAAGCCCGCCCGGATTGTCATGTCGCCCAGATCACGTTCCGCAGCTTCCAGTGCTATCATGGCGCGGGCCAACAGGGTTGATGCCTGATCCACACGGGATTCAGCCTGTGCCAGCGCAATACGCCGCGCCAGTACGGCCTGTTGCGCCGCTGCGGCAGCCAGTTCGGCCTCTTCCACGCTAGCGGCGGCCCCCACGCCCCGAGATTCCAGATCGCGTTGACGTTGCAACGCCCTTTCCCGCAGTTCCGCCTGAGCCTCAGCCGATTTCAGCTCGTCCTGCGCCAGCAGCAACGAGCGTTCTGCATCGCGCTCTTCAAACTGAGCGTCCAAGAGGTCGGACTTGGCCCGATCCAGTGCGGATTGCGCATCTGCCGGGTCCAGTTCAACCAGCACTTCGCCAGCCTCAACAATTCCACCATCTTCAAAGTCTTCCGCCAGCGCGACAACGCGACCACCAAGCGCCGCGCGCAACTCCAGCCTGCGGCGGCTTTGAACCTCTCCGAAAGCTTCAAGATATGGGGTGACGGTTTCCGCCTCGGCAGGCCGAACCGAAACAGCAAAGATCCTTTCTCGAGCGGGGGGTGTCGCGTTATCGTGCGTCAAAGCCTCCTGAACGGCCCCAACGATCATCTGCACGGCAACAAACAACAAAGCCAGCGCCAGAAACGCCAGAAAAATACCGACAAGACTATGCCGCAGAAATCGCATCAATCAGTTACCCCGGTTGCACCACGCTGCCGTCCACAACATGTAGCTGGATCAGGAAATATGCCAAGCCACAAGGCGGTTATACGGAATGGAACGTATGACCAGTCTACTTCCGTCGCAGATGTTCGTCCAATCTGGGCATTATTTCCACAAAATTGCACGGGCGATGGCGATAATCGAACTGTTTTTCCAAAATACCGTCCCACGCGTCCTTGCAGGCCCCCGGGCTGCCGGGCAAGGCGAACAGGTATGTCCCCCCCGCAACGCCCCCCGTCGCCCGCGACTGCACCGCCGAAGTTCCGATCTTCTCCATCGAGATGATCGTGAAGACAGTGCCAAAGGCTTCGATCTCTTTTTCATAGACATCGCGATGCGCCTCGACGGTGACATCGCGCCCAGTCAGACCCGTGCCGCCGGTCGAAATCACGACGTCGATCTGTTCATCCGCCACCCACGCGCGCAACTGATCTGCAATCTGTCTGCGCTCGTCCCGAATTATCCTGCGATCCGCGACGACATGTCCTGCCTTTTCAATCCGGTCCACCAATGTCTGACCCGAGCGGTCCTCTTCCACCGATCTGGTATCCGAAACAGTCAGTACGGCGATCTTAACCGGGATGAACTCCATGGTTTCGTCAATGCGCGACATGTGGTGTCAGGCCCTTTCCAGAATGGCAAGCCGGACCGCAAGGGCCGCAAAAATGCCCCCTGTAATCCAGCCCAGAATACGTGAGGCGCGCGGATTCGAGACCAGATGGCGCCCCGCGCTTCCGGCGAAAACACCAACCAGCCCGTTCACGACGAACCCACCGATGCCGATGATTGTGCCGAAGATCAAAAACTGCATCAGGACCGACCCCCGCGACGGGTCTACAAATTGCGGGATAAAGGCCAGAACGAACAGAATAACCTTGGGGTTCGTCAGATTGACAAGCATCCCATCCCGAAAGGACAACCGAGCCGGTTTGACGGGGGCCTCGGCCGACACTGCGCCATTTCGAACAGCACCCCAGGCAAGATACAACAGGTATGCAACACCAACCCAGCGAATGACATCGAACAGCCATGGCAAGGCCGCAACCGCCGCGCCAAGGCCCAGCCCAGCCAGAAGGACCTGTATCATTCCACCCGCGGAAATTCCGGCACTTGCGGCAATTGCAGCGCGCGGACCTGATCGCAGGCCCTGACCGAAACAGAACATCATATCCGCGCCCGGTGTCAGGTTCAGCGCCAGCGCAGCGGGAATGAAGGCAAGCAGCGTTACCGTCTCGATCATACGGCGACCTCGAACCAGTTTACCTTGGGACCGAGATTGGCGATCCGGGTGCGGCCAATCGAGCCGCGATAACCCCAGCTGTCGTGAATATGGCCGCAAAACGTGAAACGGGGCTGTATCCTTTCGATCGCGTTCCGGACAGCGACCGAACCAACAGCCATACCTTGCGAGGTCACATCCCCATGACCCTTGGGCGGTGAGTGCGAGATCAGGATATCCGCTCTGTCACAGCGCGCCAGCAGTTCGGCGGCCTCACCCTCGGTCAGATCACAGGACCAATCACCAAACGGTGTGGGTGGAACACCGTAGCCGAGTCCGAACAGGCGCAATCCATCCACTGTCATTCCCGTTCCATGCAGAACATGCACACCCTCGGGCACAGCTTTGCCCAGATCCTCTGCGCTTTCGGCATTCCCGGGTATCAGGACCAGGGGCGCTGAAACGCCCGAAAGCATCTGCATCGCTTCGTCCAGACCCAGACGCATGTTACAATAATCCCCGGCGCCAATAACCAGGTCGGCATCAGCGCTGGCCGCCACCAGATCAGCGGCGCGATTGCGCGCCATGTGAAGATCGGAAAACGCCAAGACCTTCATGACTCACCTCGCAGCCGGGCTTTCAACTCCAGCAGATCAGCCCAGGCCTGACGCTTCATTTGCGGCTGGCGCAGCAAATAAGCTGGATGAAACATCGGGATCACAGGCAGGTCCAGCGCCTGATCCCACTGGCCGCGCAATCGGGTAATCCCGCGCTTGCCCAGAACGGCCTGACAGCTGATATTACCCATCACCACCAGCACCTCGGGCCGGGCCAGCGCCACGTGACGTTCCAGGAACGGCTTCATCATCCCGATTTCTTCGGGCTTTGGGTCACGGTTCTGTGGGGGCCGCCATGGCAGCACGTTTGTGATATAGACGTTCTGCCTGCGATCCAGATCAATCGCGGCCAACATGCGATCCAGCAACTGGCCCGCGCGCCCGACAAAGGGCTTGCCCTCGCGGTCTTCGTCGCGGCCCGGAGCCTCACCGATGATCATCACCCGCGCACCGGGCGTTCCATCAGCAAAAACCATCTGCCGCGCCCCGCGCTTCAGCTCGCAGTGATCAAAAGCTTCCATCGCATCGCGCAGCTGATCCAGTGACCCCGCCCCCTTGGCCGCTGCTTGCGCAACCGTTACCGGGTCGATCTGTCCGGGCTTTGACGGGGTGGTTGCCGCAACCTCTGCCTTCTTGGGCTTTGGTGACGTATCCGGCACCGAATATCGATCAACCGGAGCGTCCCCGATTGCCTCGGTCACGCCCAGTTCGACCTGCCATTCCAGCAGGGCCCGTGCAGAGTAATAGTCCAAGCCCGATTCCATATGGGTAATTTACCTGCCTGAGGGCTGATGGAAAGCGAATTGGGCTTGATCGGTCGCTCTGCCGCGTCGACCATCAGGGCACGATGCTCAGAACCTTGCGAATCCTCCTGATCGGGCTTGGACTGGTGCTTACCGGCAATCCGGTATTGGCGACGTTCCACAACGAACAGGGCCAGTGCCGTGCGGGCCAGTTCAAATGCGGCACCACCTGCTGTTCCGGCGGTCAAAGATGCAGCTTTGATGGGCACTGCATACCGCTGGGCGGCACCTATTGCGGTGGCGGGCGCAGTTGCGGTCCGTTTGAACGCTGCGTTGCCGGAGGAGCGAGCTGTGCACCCACAGGCGCGAACAAATGCACATCGCGTCTGGATTGCCCCGGTGACAGTTTTTGCAATGGGCGCGGCGAATGTGAACGGATCACACCAGATCCGGGTACAGCCCCCCCCACAATATGCGAGGATGGCCGCACTTGCGCGCGCGGCGCGTCCTGCTTGCCGGGTGGGGGTTGTTCCCGCCCGGGATGGTTCCTGTGCGAAGAAACAGGCTCGCAGTGCCGTCCGGGATTCAAATGCTCGACCCATCAGGGTTGCGTGCCGATCAAAGCCATCGACTGTGGATACGGCAAATGGTGCAAACCGGGTGAACAATGCCTGCCAGAAGGCGGCTGCGAAAAACTGCCAGAGGGTTCTGATCCCTAGGTTGCTTTGCCCCGCGTGGCTTTCTATAAGCGGCCCGATTGTCAGACAGGAGCCCGCCCATGCGTTTCGCCCATCGTCACCTTCTTGGCATCGAGCATCTGTCGCAATCCGATATCACCGAAATTCTCGACCTGGCCGAAACCTATGTCGACATGAACCGCCAGTCGACCAAACATTCGGACGTGCTGTCGGGGCTGACCCAGATCAACATGTTCTTTGAAAACTCAACCCGAACGCAGGCAAGCTTCGAACTGGCTGGCAAGCGTCTGGGCGCGGACGTGATGAACATGGCGATGCAGGCCAGTTCGATCAAAAAGGGCGAGACGTTGATCGACACTGCGCTGACCCTGAACGCGATGCATCCCGACCTTTTGGTGGTGCGTCACCCGCATTCAGGCGCGGTCGATCTGCTGGCGCAAAAGGTCAACTGTGCTGTTCTGAACGCAGGCGACGGGCGGCATGAACATCCGACACAAGCGCTACTGGACGCGCTGACGATCCGCCGCGCAAAAGGTCGCCTGCACCGTCTGAACATCGCCATTTGCGGCGATGTCGCGCACTCCCGTGTTGCACGCTCGAACCTGATCCTGCTGGGCAAGATGGAAAACCGCATTCGTCTGATCGGCCCGCCCACACTCGTGCCGTCGCAATTCGCCGAGTTCGGGGCCGAGGTATATGACGACATGAACGAAGGCCTCAAAGACGTCGATGTGGTCATGATGCTGCGCCTTCAGAAAGAACGAATGGATGGGGGCTTCATCCCGTCAGAACGCGAGTACTACCACCGGTACGGCCTGAATGCGGAAAAACTGGCGCTGGCCAAACCCGATGCCATTGTCATGCACCCCGGCCCAATGAACCGCGGGGTTGAGATCGACGGAACCCTGGCTGATGACATCAATCGATCCGTTATACAGGAGCAGGTGGAGATGGGGGTCGCTGTCCGGATGGCCGCCATGGACCTTCTGGCCCGCAACCTGCGCGAGGTTGCATGAACAATCTGAAGGTCGCCCCCCATGAACGCGGCGTCCTGCGCCTGTTCACGATGGACATGCGCCCAGAAGAGGCAAAGTTCCTGCGCGAACCGGGTGCCGCCGATCAGGTGCTTGGCGTCGACGGGCTGGACCCCGAGCAGATCGACATCTTTCCGGTGTCCGACCTCGAGGAACTTGGGCTTTACGGCTATCTGAACGAAGGGTGTGGCGTGTCCGAGGATCAGTTGGACCGTGCCGCGCTGGCGCAGATCGGCGGATGGGTCATGGTCCTGCGCAGCGCAGCGTTCAAAGACCAGACCATGACACTTGAACCCGATCCCCGGCTGCACCTGACGGGCCTTTTCACGGAAGAGGCAACCAATTGGACCGGCGGAACGATCGAAACCGAAAGCGCCAGACCTTTCTCGGCCCCGCAAACCGCGCCGGTTGACAACAAACCGCTCCGCATAGGCTCGGCTGTTATGGCATTGGTAGTACTTTTGATCACCGGAGGGATTCTATGGCTGATCCTGTAGTCTTTGCCCCGGACAAGGGCGCGTATATCCGCACCAATGCGTGGCTTGCGGCCGCTGCCATGGCCGGTGCAATGGCTGTGTTGTGGTTGACCGGCAACCCTTATGTCTGGACCGGAGCACCTGCTGGCCTCGCCGCTATCGGCATCCGCGCGTGGTATCTGGCATCGGAAGAACTGGCCGCAAACTGGAAGATGACCGACACTTTGTTGACCGGTCCCGGCGAGCGAAAAGTTGCGCTGAATCAGATCGAGGCGGTCAAAACCATGGGCAGTTTCGTGCAAGTCGTTACCAAGGGCGGAGACAAACACCTGATCAAGTATCAGGCCGATCCCGCCGCCACGAAGGCCGCCATCGAAAGGGCTGTTCCATGAATACCGTTCTTTTCACCAACGCACGCCTGATCGACCCCGAAGCGGGAGCAGAGTCAACTGGCTGGTTGCAGGTGAACGATGGCCGGATTACCGCCCGAGGCGAAGGAATTGCTCCGAGTACGGAGGGGCATATCGTAGATTGCAACGGCAAGTGCCTCGCCCCTGGCATCATCGATATTGGCGTCAAGGTCTGTGAACCCGGTGAACGTCATAAGGAAAGCTATCGGTCAGCAGGACTTGCTGCCGCGGCTGGCGGTGTCACGACGATTGTCACCCGACCAGATACTCTGCCAGCAGTCGACACACCGGAAACGCTGGAATTCGCGACACGCCGGGCGCAGGCCGATGCGCCGGTCAATGTTCTGCCGATGGCTGCCCTGACCAAAGGGCGCGAAGGGCGCGAGATGACCGAAATCGGGTTTTTGTTGGACGCGGGCGCGATCGCCTTCACCGATTGCGATCACGTCATCACCAATACAAAGGTGTTTTACCGCGCCCTGACCTATGCAAAGTCCTGTGGCGCGCTTGTGATAGCCCATCCGCAAGAGCCGGGGCTGAGCGCCGGGGCCGCGGCGACCAGCGGCAAGTTCGCAGCATTACGCGGCCTGCCTGCGGTTTCGCCAATGGCGGAACGAATGGGGCTGGACCGCGACATTGCCCTGTTGGAGATGACCGGCGCCGCCTATCACGCCGACCAGATCACCACGGCCCGGGCGTTGCCTGCACTGGAGCGCGCCAAGCGCAATGGGCTGGACATAACCGCAGGGACGTCGATCCACCACCTGACGTTGAACGAGCTTGACGTTGCCGACTATCGCACCTTCTTCAAGGTCAAACCACCGCTGCGATCAGAAGATGACAGGCAGGCGGTTATCGAAGCCGTTCGCACCGGGCTGATCGATATCATCAGCTCGATGCACACTCCTCAGGACGAAGAAAGCAAACGCCTGCCGTTTGAAGAAGCGGCCTCGGGTGCGGTCGCGCTGGAAACGCTTCTGCCCGCGGCCTTGCGCCTGTATCACGCGGGCCAGCTGGATCTGCCGACGCTGTTTCGGGCCATGGCCCTTAACCCGGCCAAGCGGCTTGGACTGGACAGCGGTCGCCTGTCGAAAGGCGCACCAGCCGATCTGGTTCTGTTCGACCCGGATGTGCCTTTTGTGCTTGATCGGTTTGCACTAAAATCAAAATCTCAGAACACTCCATTTGACGGCCAGCGGATGCAAGGTAAGGTCATTTCGACTTATGTGGCAGGTAGTGAAGTGTTCCGGAGACCCTGATGCCCCCAATCGACAACTCGACTAGCGAACTGCTCCAATGGGCGGTGGTTGGATACCTGATGGGCTCCATTCCCTTCGGCTTGTTGCTTGCCAAGATCATGGGGCTGGGAAATCTGCGCGAGATCGGGTCCGGCAATATCGGGGCGACAAATGTCCTGCGCACCGGCAACAAGGCCGCTGCGGCACTGACCTTGCTGTTTGACGCAGGTAAAGGCGCGGCGGCCGTTCTGATTGCACGTGCCTATGCGGGTGAAGATGCGGCCCAGGTTGCCGCTCTTATGGCGTTTCTGGGCCATTGCTTTCCGGTTTGGCTGAGCTTCAAGGGTGGCAAGGGCGTGGCGACCTTTCTGGGACTTTGGCTGGCACTGGATTGGCGCGTTGGTGTTGCCTGCTGCCTCACCTGGCTGGTCGCGGCGGCAATCTGGCGGATATCCTCGGTTGGTGCACTGGCAGCTGCTGCGCTTTCCACAACCTGGTTGTTGTTGCTGACAAACGGGACTACATTTATCCTTGGGATAATTCTGACACTTCTTGTCTACTGGCGGCACAGCTCGAACGTTGCGCGGATCAAGGCCGGAACGGAACCCAGAATCGGAAAACCGTGACTGCGTCAGACGCGTTTCTGTCTGCCCTTATTGCACTGCCGTTGGGCAGTTTCACCGGAACCTCCAGCGGTCGACGCTATGTTGTTGTGCGTCAACAAATGGCGCATGGTAAATCCCACAAGCTGGTTGCGCACGAGCTAGGCGGAACCGACTATATTAGCCTGAACCTGTATCAGACCCAGGGCAGCGGCGCGTTGCTTCGACCCTGTGAAATGCCCGCACACAAAGTCATCGCATTTGTCCTGAACCTAAGGCCGGATACCTGAGGCGGCTCGGCAAAAAAGAACAGTGGCTCTATCACCTGCGCACAATCACAATTCATTGTTTTGAACGTGATCAGCCCGCTTCCCAAATCGCTATCGTGACGGTCAATTACGGGCCACACAGGACAACAATCTGGGCCTTACGGCGGCAATTATTGCGGTGCTGAACGGGCTCATTTCACGAAAGGTGAAGCAATGAACAAGTTTAAATCTCTGATCAGTGGCGTGGCACTGTCTGTCACGTTGGCAACCTCCGCACTGGCGGCTGGCGTCGAAATTAACGCAAGCTCGACTGGTCTGGCCATGCAGGGCTATGATCCGGTGGCGTACTTCACCGCTGGCGAAGCGACCAAGGGCGATTACCGCATTACTGCATTGCACGATGATGCACTGTACCGGTTTTCGTCGGAAGAAAACAAAGTAGCCTTTGAAGCCAATCCTGATGCATATCTGCCCGCATATGGCGGCTATTGTGCCTTCGGCGCGGCCATGGGCTTTAAATTCGACGGCGACCCGAACCACTGGAAGATCGTTGACAACAAGCTGTATCTGAACCTGTCCAAAGACATTCAGGAGCGCTGGGAAGGCGACATCCCGGGTTTCATCGAAAGCGCGAGCGCAAACTGGGAAACGATTGCTGAAAAATCCCCGGCAGAGCTGCAATCGCAGTAAAACCTGATTATTTCAGGCACAGCGGCGGCGGGTTTTCCGCCGCCGTATGTTATTGAAGACCTCTTGCCCTTCCCATTCAGCGCATCAAGTGTCCCAATTCAATGGGCAATATCGTTTGGATACTGCGTTACAGGTCCAGAGTTACAGGTCCAGAATTGTGCTGCCAGTCGTTTGCCGCGCCTCAAGCGCACGATGCGCATCAGCAACCTGATCCAAGGCAAAACGCTGATCGACATGGACTTTGACCTCACCCCCCTCGACTTTGCCAAACAGGCGACGTGCCATTGCCTGACACACCGCATGATCCGCGATATGAGTAAACAACGTGGGCCGGGTGATCTTGAGCGAGCCTTTCTGGCCCAGAACCCCAAGGTTGAACGGTGGAACCGGGCCCGAGGCGTTGCCGAAGGAAATCATCATGCCCAGCGGTTTCAGGCAATCCAGTGATCCTTCGAACGTGTCCGCTCCGACCGAGTCCATCACCACGTCTACGCCCTGACCCTTTGTAATCTCAGCCACGCGTTCTGCGAAATTCTCGGACCTGTAATTGATGCAATGCGCGGCCCCGTTAAACCGCGCAAGGCTGCATTTCTCGTCACTCCCCGCCGTTCCGATCAAGGTGATGCCTTCGGATTTAGCCCATTGGCATGCGATCAGCCCGACCCCGCCAGCTGCCGCATGGAACAGGACCGTATCACCCCGTTTCAATGGTGTGGTCCGGTGAAATAGGTATTCAACCGTCAGACCTTTCAGCATCATCGCTGCACCGGCTTCGAATGTGATGCCATCCGGTAGCGGGCAAACCTGCGCAGCGGGCATCACGCGCGCCTCACAATAAGCACCGGGCGGGGCTGCGGCGTAAGCGGCCCGCTGCCCCGGCTGAAGGTGGGTCACCCCATCCCCAACCGCCTCAACGGTTCCCGCCGCTTCCATGCCTAAAGCATGGGGAAGATCAAGGGGATACAGGCCGGTGCGTTGATATACGTCGATGAAGTTCAACCCGCAGGCCTGATGCCGAATACGTATCTCACCCGGACCGGGGTCACCTACAGGCCTGTCTTCGATCCGCAAAACCTCAGGCCCACCAAATTCGTGAATCACAACCGTTTTCGCTGTTTTCTGCATCCTGACCTCCTCTTGCCTGCCATCAAGCTAACATGACTGTGACACAGGGCAATCCGTCCGATGCCGGAGTATTGATCCAGATTTCGAAAATTTATGTTATACTGAGGCATGGCGTTGCCGGTTGGGCCGGCCACGGGCAACTGAATGCCGGATCCGTTCCGCGGCGCAAGTCTCGCCAGGGAAGGGTGAAGAAATGGCTAAGACAATCGGAAACCCGATCAGCTGGGCGGCCCAGGCTCTGGGCGCCACAGGTGACCACGTTACAGAAAGCGTCTCGCAACTTGGCAGTGCAGATCCAACGCAAGTGCCAATGGTGCAGACCTTGACCCTGCAAGACCTACGCGCCTGCCTGAGGGCGGGGTATCAGGATTTTCTCGAAACCCGAGCGGATGTGGTGTTCATTGTCCTGGTATACCCGGTTGCCGGGCTTTTGATGTTCGGCTTTGCCCTGAATGCCAACCTGGTTCCGCTTCTGGCCCCTCTGGTCGCTGGCTTCGCGCTGATCGGGCCAGTTGCGGCCGTGGGCCTCTATGAGATCAGCCGCAAGCGTGAACAGGGCAGCGAGGTTCACTGGCTGGACGCATTTGGTGTGCTCCGCTCGCCGTCATTCGGAGCAATTCTGGTTTTGGGGTTTTACCTTGTGATGCTGCTGCTGCTTTGGCTGATGGTGGCACAAAGCATTCACACCTACACGATGGGCCCCGAGGTTCCAGCGTCGCTCAGCGCATTTGCCACGCAGGTGTTCACGACCTCCGCGGGCTGGACGATGGTCATTGTTGGAACAGCGGTTGGATTCGTTTTTGCGCTTTGCGCACTGGCGATCAGCGTCGTCAGTTTTCCCTTGCTGCTGGACCGTAAAGTAGGCCTGCCGGTTGCTGTTGTGACATCATTCAGGGTGCTGCGTCACAACCCCGGCGTCATTCTGACCTGGGGATTCATCGTAGCGGTGCTTTTGTTCCTGGGAGCTTTGCCACTGCTGTTGGGGCTTATCGTGGTGATGCCCGTTCTGGGTCATGCCACGTGGCATCTGTATCGCCGCGCCGTTGCGTGAACGCGCGGGACACGCCCGCGCATTCTAAATTCAACCCGCGATCTTCAGAACAATCTTGCCAATATGACCCGAGCTTTCCATGCGCGCATGGGCGGCGGCGGCTTCGGTCAGATCAAACTCGCTGTCCATCACGGGCGCAACTTTTCCGGCATCCAACAGAGGCCAGACAGCTTCGCGCAGGTCCTGCGCGATTTGCGCCTTGGCCAGATCACTTTGTGGGCGCAAGGTGCTGCCGGTCAGGGTCAGGCGCTTGACCATCATCAGGGCAAAGTTCAGCTCGACCACAGGCCCTTGCAGAAACGCGATTTGCACCAGCCGCCCATCTTCGGCCAGGGCCTTGACGTTGCGGGGGATGTAATCACCGCCGACCATATCAAGAATCAGGTTTGCCCCACCTTCGGCGCGCATGGCTGCTACGAAATCCTCGTCGCGATAGTTGATCGCTTTCTCCGCGCCCAGCTTGATGCAAGCCTCACATTTCTCATCCGACCCAGCCGTGGAGAAAACGCGCGCGCCAAAGGCATTGGCCAGTTGGATTGCCGTCGTACCAATACCGCTGGACCCACCGTGAACCAGAAAACGTTCACCTGCCCTCAACCCGCCACGCATGAACACGTTGGACCAGACTGTAAAGAAGGTCTCGGGAAGACACGCTGCCTCTTTCATTCCCATACCCGCGGGCACAGGCAAACAATGAGCCGCTGGGGTCGAAACGTATTCCGCATAGCCACCGCCGGGCAACAGTGCGCAGACCTGATCACCGACAGACAGTCCTTCGACCCCCGCACCGACCGAGACCACTTCGCCCGAAGCTTCAAGCCCCGGCAGGTCACTGGCGCCCGGCGGCGGATCGTAAGCGCCCGCGCGTTGCAAAGCGTCGGGGCGGTTCACCCCGGCATAGGCCACTTTCAATACAACCTGTCCGGCCCCCGGCTTAGGGATAGGACGTTCGGTCAGCTGCAAAACATTGGGACCACCCGGTTGAGTGATCTCAACAGCACGCATCATCTGGGTCATAGGCACCTCCTTTGCCCAATGCCTAACAGGCATCAGAGGCAAGGCCCAGCACCAAGACGCGTTACTTTCGGGGGTTCAACATGCCAGGCAGATCATCCCGCATCTTGGCCGGCGCCCTCACCTGACCCGCCAGCCAGTTCGGAACTGCAAGAAAGGGTTTCAACACCGGGTTGTCACGCACCTGAGCCTTGAGCTTTTCGAACTCCATGACATTTGCGATCCGGCGATCCAGAAACTCCCACGTGCGCTGATGGTCAGGGCTGTCATCACCCAGCCAGAACAGCAAGGTCGAGGAATAGACCCCCGACAAGGTTGCCCGTTTGGTATACCAGTTCACATCTTCCGACGTATCGCCCAGCGCGTCCCATATCAGGTCGCAGGTCTGCCATAAGGCCTTGGCTCCATCGGCCGCATATGCTGGCAGGGAAAACAGCGTCATGCCCCGGCGCACCAGTTCTTTGTCTTCAACAGCCTGCAACCGGAACCGGACCGCAGCGGCAATCTTATCGCGGAATTTTAGACCGCTCATGTCCTCGGACCTGAGGCGGTCCAGCATCACCTGATCGCCGCGCGCATGAAAGGCCAGTGCCAGATCAACCGCCCCGCGCGGGCAAATTGCACGTGCCAAACCGTCATCCAGACCACAATCGGAAACCGAGGCGCGAAAGCTGGTTTCCGACCAGCCGTCGAAAGGAACATGATTCAGCATCGCGTCCAAAAGCTGCCGTTTTGCATCTTCATATGTTGTGGTCATGACGGTTCTCCGGTTGTCAGGTCCAGTACTAGACAAGTTAGGGCGGCTTTGCTATACGGCCAACTCCTGCAATTTCCTTGCAACTCTATCTAGAAAGGTGGTGACAACCACATGCAGGTTAGTGTTCGCGACAATAACGTCGATCAGGCGCTTCGTGCCCTGAAGAAAAAGCTGCAGCGCGAAGGCGTGTTCCGTGAAATGAAGCTCAAGCAACATTTCGAGAAACCGTCCGAGAAGAAAGCGCGCGAGAAAGCTGAAGCGATTCGCCGTGCCCGTAAACTGGCGCGCAAGAAAGCCCAGCGCGAAGGTCTGCTCTGAGATCTTTGATTTCGTCCAGCTTTGGATGACACTATTTGACGACCCCCGAGGCATGGCCCGGGGGTTTGTCGTTTCCGGGCTCGGATACAATCCGCCGACTCGTGGTTCAGGTTGTGCGGCAAGCTGCCATTTCCGTACAGGCAGTGTTTTGCCCGGCGCTTTGCAGCGCAGCGAATCTCGTCTCGGTAGCATCGGGCCGCCAAAACTCGCCTAAATTGCGCCGCCCTCTATCACCCGCGACGTCCCCGCCTCTAAGTGAGCCCGTCCGCAAGGACACAAACACAAACGGAGGCAAATATGTCGACTGCAAGTACATACGAACGCGAGATGCTGGCGCTGATAAACCAGGAGCGCACATCCCGCGGTCTCAACCCGCTGCAACTTGAAACGCAGCTGAACGACTCGTCCGAAGATCACAGCACCTGGATGCTGAATACAGACACCTTCAGCCACACCGGTTCAGGCGGTTCCAGCGCAACCCAGCGGATGCAAAACGCGGGGTTCGATCTTGAAGGAAGCTGGCGCACCGGGGAAAACATCGCATGGCAGTCCGAACGCGGCGCGCCGGGTATCAGCGACGATGTCGCCCAGTTGCATCAAAACCTGATGAACAGTCCGGGTCACCGCGCCAATATCCTGAACCCGGATTTCAAGTATGTCGGGATCGGGATCGAAACCGGTGACATGCAGGGCTTCGATGCGGTGATGGTCACGCAAAACTTTGCTGCGACTGACGCGGCTGTCATGCTGGACAACGGCAATACAAACACACCGCCCGTTCCCCCGACAACACCGGATGAAGTTGCAGAGCCAGAGGAACCGGAAACCGAAACCCCAGATACTGACGTCACCGTGACCGAAGAACCGGAACCTGAAACCCCCGGTACCGAGGAACCAACACCCGAAACACCGGACACTGACGTAACCGAAACTGAAGAACCGGAACCTGAAGCGCCCGATACTGACGTAACCGAAACCGGGGAACCGCAACCTGAAACGCCCGATACCGAAGTCGTTGATGGCGGTGAGCCGGAAGCCTTCTGCTTTGACATTCAGGCCTTCCTGGATGAAATCGCCAGCTTCCTTGAAAACCTGCAAGCGCAGTTTGACGAGTTTGATTGGGCCGACGACATGAATGGCGGCACTGATGTGGCAGATGTCGACGACGTCGATATCATGCCGACCCTAGATACCACCCCGGAGACCGAGATTGAGCCTGTCGACACCGAAACATCCGAAGACGATAGCTGCGATGTCTTCATGATCAATATCTTCACCCATGACTGCATGATGGATGCAGCCTGATCACTTGAAATTGTGCGAGGTCGGCCCTGCCGACCTCGCATGCGTTGCTCAGTAGATCTTTGGAACGTAAAGCTCGTCTGGCAAAACCCGCCGCTCGTATTCAGGATTGTACCGCCGGTCCGGCAAATTGACCTTTTCCTGTGGCACGTCTTCGTAGGGAATTCTGGTCAACAGATGCTCGATACAATTCAGACGTTCGCGTTTCTTGTCATTGCCCTCAACGATATACCACGGTGCTTCGGGTATGTTGGTTCGGAACAACATGTCTTCCTTGGCCTTCGTATACGCCTCCCAGCGAATACGGGATTCAAGATCCATCGGTGACAGTTTCCACTGTTTCATCGGGTCGTGAATACGCATGAGGAACCGCAGTTGCTGCTCTTCATCCGTGATCGAAAACCAGTATTTCAGCAGAATGATCCCTGACCGGACCAGCATCCGTTCAAATTCGGGAACGTCCTGAAAGAACTGTTCAACCTGGTCCTCGGACGCAAAGCCCATCACACGTTCAACCCCTGCCCGGTTGTACCACGAGCGGTCGAACAACACGATTTCACCGGCCGCAGGCAGATGCGGCACGTAGCGTTGAAAGTACCATTGGCTCTGCTCGCGGCGACTGGGCGCTGGCAGGGCAACCACACGGGCGACACGGGGGTTCAGACGCTGCGTGATCCGTTTGATCACGCCCCCCTTGCCCGCACTGTCACGGCCTTCAAACAGGATACAAACCTTGGCACCAGTGTGCTGCACCCAATCCTGCACCTTGATCAACTCGGCCTGCAATCGCAGCAGGTTTCGGAAATAGACCTTGCGATCCAGCATTTCGGGGTGCTGGTCCCGATAGATTTTGCGGACTTCCATGGACAGCATAGGCTCGCTGAACTCGATCTCGAAATCTTCGTCCAGCGTGTCTTCCAACTCGGCCTCAAGCCAGTTCTTGGTGCCCCCATCGTTTTCGTAAGCCAAGATCAGCTCCTTCTCAGTCATCGGGTTCGAACCATATCGGGCCTGTGTAACCGCCTGATGTCATCAGGTAAATTGAAGCCGATCCGTTGCAGCAGTCTCAATCGGAAATCAGCGTCTGGACGGGTATATGGTCTTTTACCCGAATGTGTACGTCTGGCCCAAAGGATACAAGCACAAGAATTGACACAAGGCATCAGTCGCGCGCTTTCTAGTTGCTTGCATTGCCTTGTTTTTGTGCGGCATGACTGGGGCCACAATTCAGACGAGAACGCCGTGACGTTATTCTTTTCGACATTGCCTGTCATCTGGCCCTGGCTGATCCTGATCACAGCGCAAGTCGCGGCGATGGTGCGTCGAACTGGCCTTGCGTTTGCCCTGCTGGTTCTGTTCGTCAGTGTTGCTTGGGTTGCCGGGCTGATGTCACCGACAGCAATCGTGGCGGTGGCGCTTGGTCTGATCGTGGCCTTCTTCCTCCCACGCCAGACAGGTCTGCTCGCTATCGCAGGGCATACGCTGTTGATCCTGTGGTGCCTGGCATTGGGGGCACATCTGTTCCCAGGGTTCAACAATTTGAAACTGCTGGATCAGGTGCAGGCAAGTGTTTTCAGCACAAGTTTCACACTGCACCTGAATCTGGACAAACCCATGGTCTTCTTTGCTGTTCTTCTGGCCAGGCCCGGAATGCTGAACAGCGCAATCCAGACCAGAATAAGACCTTTGCTAGCGGGTTTGCTGATTTTGCCTGGCCTGTTTCTGCTGGGTCTATCGCTGGGCGCGGTGCGCTTGGACCTCTCAACCCCTTATTGGTGGATGGTATTTTGCCTGTCCAACCTATTTCTGACTTGTCTTACGGAAGAGGCGTTCTTTCGCGGCTACTTGCAGTCGGCCATTACCTCGCGCCTTGGAGTAACAGGCGGTCTGGTCTCCGCCAGCCTGCTGTTTGGATTGGCGCATATCGGCGGAGGACCCGCGCTTGTAGTATTCGCAGCCCTTCTCGGGCTGGGGTGCGGGTTGGGATATTATGCTACCGGTCGGCTCTGGGTGCCTGTTGCGATGCATTTCGGGTTTAACCTGACCCACCTGCTGCTGTTCACCTATCCCGGCTCATTATGACGGTCAGACCGGCAAGGCCGTGGTCTTGAACACGGTACGCAACGCAAATGAGCTTTGCATCTGCGCCACCCCCGGCAAGCGCGACAGGTATTGCCGGTGGATACGCGCAAAATCTTCTGTATTTTCCGCCACAACTTTCAGAATGTAATCTGCGGTACCTGCCATCAGATGACACTCCAGCACATCCGGTATTCGGGCCACCGCCTTTTCGAACACATCCAGAACCTCTTCGGCCTGACCTTGTAACGTGATTTCGACAAAAACGGTGGTTGGCACGTTCATTTTCCGCGCATCCAGCAGAGCCACGTAGTTGCGGATATAGCCGTCAACCTCCAACCGTTGAACGCGGCGGTGGCACGCAGACGGAGACAGGTTGACCTGTTCAGACAACTCGGAATTCGACATTCGGCCATTCTTCTGAAGTGCGGCCAGAATCTTTCGATCGGTCGTGTCCAGGCTCATTCCTGCAATTCCTTTGCGAGTTTTTTGAATAGTACGGGAAATTCTTCCAAAGAAAAGTCCATTAGCACGTTTTCTTTCACAGAAATTGCGCCACGAAATGCACATAATTTAAGCAGCTTATGAACGGAGAGCCCAATGAAAATCGGTTGCCCCAAGGAAATCAAACCTCAGGAATTCCGCGTCGGGATGACGCCCAATGCCGCTCAGGAAGCGGTTGCACGCGGACACCAAGTCCTGATCGAATCCGGTGCAGGCATCGGCGCAGGTTTCGACAATGACGCCTATGTTGCAGCAGGCGCGCAAATCGTTGACACCGCAGAAGAGGTGTTTGCCACCGCTGACATGATCGTCAAGGTCAAGGAACCTCAGGCGGTTGAACGCAAGATGCTGCGTGAAGGGCAGTTGCTGTTCACCTATCTGCACCTGGCTCCGGACCCGGATCAGACGCACGACCTGCTGGAGTCGGGCTGTACCGCAATCGCCTATGAGACCGTAACGGATGCTAACGGCGGTCTGCCGCTGCTGGCACCCATGTCCGAGGTCGCCGGTCGGCTGGCACCTCAGGTTGGATCCTGGACCTTGCAGAAGGCAAATGGTGGCCGTGGGGTTCTGATGGGCGGCGTTCCCGGCGTTGGCCCGGCCAAAGTAGTTGTGATTGGCGGCGGCGTCGTCGGGACACATGCGGCCAAGATTGCCGCCGGAATGGGGGCTGATGTCACCGTTCTGGATCGGTCACTGCCGCGTCTTCGCTATCTGGACGATGTCTTTGGCGGAACTTTCAAGAACCAGTATTCGACAGCGGGCGCCACCGCTGAACTGATCCAGGACGCTGATATGGTCATCGGTGCTGTTCTGATCCCCGGCGCTGCCGCACCGAAACTGGTGTCGCGTGCTCAACTGTCGACGATGAAACCCGGCGCAGTACTGGTGGATGTCGCCATCGACCAAGGCGGGTGCTTTGAAACGTCAAAAGCCACCACCCATGCCGACCCGATCTACAATGTCGATGGTATCATGCACTACTGTGTGGCCAACATGCCGGGCGCTGTTGCGCGCACCTCGACCATCGCACTGGGCAATGCCACGATGCCGTTCATGCTGTCGCTGGCCGACAAGGGATGGAAACAGGCATGTCAGGACGATCCGCACTTGCTGGAAGGTCTGAACGTTCATGCTGGCAAACTGACCTACTATGCCGTTGGCAAGGCCCTTGGCATCGACGTCGTTTCGCCAAATGTGGTGGTCAAATCGTAAGTGCCTCCACTCCTGAAGTTGCCTGGTGATGGTAATTCTCAGGGTGGCGCGTTCGGTACCGAACCGACGGCTTTCACAAAAAAGGGCACCGCGTTTCTACGCGGTGCCCTTTTCAATACGCGGACGGTATGAAAGACTGTCAGATCATTGAGCGCCAGCCGTCACCCCTGTTTTTGAATTTCGACCGAATGTGGATACGGAATCGAAACACCTTTGGCGTCAAACGCCTCTTTCACCACTTTCGTAAGCTCGAACTTGACGTCCCAGTAATCGGCTGCCGCACACCATAGCCGCGCAGTCAGATCGACCGAGCTGTCACCCAGATTCGTGACCCGCACCCAGGGTTCAGGGTCGCTGTGAATGCGCTGGTCGGCCTTGGCCACATCCAGAATGATCTGCATGGCGGTATCTGCGCTGTCCCCGTAATCAATTCCAAACACCAGATCGACACGTCGTGTGTCATGGGCTGAATAATTGGTGATGATCGACCCCCATGCCTGACCGTTTGGAACAATGATCTGCACATTGTCGGGGGTCACAAGCTCGGTCGTGAACAGGCTCAGGTCCATAACGGTTCCTGCCGTGCCACCGATATCCACATACTGTCCAAGCTTGTAGGGCCGGAAAACCACCAACATTACACCGGCCGCAAGATCACTCAACGTACCCTGAAGTGCCAACCCGACAGCCAGCGAGGCAGCACCCAGAATGGCGACGATACTGGTGGCTTCTATCCCGAAGATCCCTAGAACGGCGACCAGAACTATGGCCAGAATTGCCCACTTGATCACACTGGCGGCAAAATTCCCAAGTGTCGGGTCGATCTGTGGTGTTTTGTTGATCCGGCGGCGTACTACACCCGCGATCGTTCGGGCGGCGATCCAACCCAAAACAAGAACGATCAGAGCTTTCGCTGCATTCAAGGCAATGGGCAAGTATTGATTGGCCATACCAATCGCCTGCTCGGCCAAGTCGGCGGTTTGTTCCATCTCGAATTTCCTCGTGTTTTCTGTTCGGCAATTCTAATAATACAGGCTCCGCGATTGGTGCGGAGCCCGATGTCGCGATGAAACGACAGGCCTACTTCTTCAAAGCGTCCCGGATTTCCATCAGGATGTCCAATTCGCTAGGACCTGTGGGGGCTTCTTCAGCCGCTTCTTCCTCTGCTTCGGCCGCGTCTTTGACCTTGTTCACCATTTTTACCAGCATGAAGACAACCCAGGCGATGATCAGGAAATTGATGATCGCCATTATGAAAGCACCATAGGCAAAGACGGATGCGCCTGCTTCACGTGCCGCTTCAAGGCTCGCACCTTCGGCCACATCGCCTGCCAGAACGGCGTAGTTGTTCGTAAAGTCGATACCCCCTGTGAACAATCCAATAAGCGGATTGATCAGGTCGCCCACCAACGAGGTAACAATTGCGGTAAATGCGGCACCGATAATGATACCGACCGCCATGTCCATGACATTGCCCTTGGCAATGAACGTCTTGAATTCTTCCAGCATAGCATCCCTCTTGCTTTTTTAAGACCACGCCTCTGTTCACGCATGAGCGCATAGGAATTGTGCGTTAAACGCATGAAGAAGGGTATGTTTTTTAGGGGAAAGCCACCCTACTTTTCCCCAAACGGCATTACTCAGGAGGTTTCATGTCTCAACTTACGCCTTTTTTTGTAACCGACAGATGGCCTGCGACGGACCCCAGCGTCCTTCAACTTTACTCCTATCCAACGCCAAACGGCGTCAAAGCCTCGATCATGCTTGAGGAAACCGGCCTGCCCTATGAGGCGCATCTGGTGACACTGGCAGATGCTGATGTCAAAAGCTCTGAGTTCCTGTCGCTGAACCCGAACAACAAGATCCCGGCGATAATCGACCCCGACGGTCCGGATGGCGTGCCGCTGGCCCTGTTCGAAAGCGGTGCCATCCTTCTGTATCTGGCCGAGAAAACAGGTAAGTTCCTTGGCCAAAACGCGGCAGACAAGCACCGGATCACACAATGGCTGATGTTTCAAATGGGCGGCATCGGGCCAATGTTTGGCCAGCTAGGCTTTTTCTACAAATTCGCAGGCAGCGCGATAAAAGATCCGCGACCGCGCGAGCGTTACATCAACGAAGCCAAGCGCCTGCTGAACGTGGTGAATACGCAACTGGAAGGACAGGACTGGATCGCGGGCGAGTATTCCATCGCGGATATCGCTCTTGCTCCGTGGCTGAATGCACTGGATTTCTATGGTTCTAAGGATGTTGTTGACTGGGACGGTTATTCCAATGTCGTCGCTTATGTCGATCGTTTCTTCCAACGCCCAGCGGTTCAGCGCTGCAAAGCCATACCCGCACGAGACTGATAACAGTTAAAAGAAATGGGGCGCCAAACCGGCGCCACTTTTATCGATCAGCCGGGCAGAGCGCCTGTCAGCACGTAACGCAGAATTTCGACCACCTGAACGGGTTCTTCCGCCACAGCCAACGCGGCGGCATCAACCTCTTTCAGCGCGTGCTGGTGATCCGAGCCATGCAGAACGATGATCGACTTGCCCAATGCTGCAGCATAACCCGCGTCAAAGGCGGCGTTCCACTGCTTGTATTTGTCGCCAAACCTGACGACGACAACATCCGCATCTGCAATCCCCTTGCGGGTCCGGATCGCATTGACCATCGCTCCCTTGTGGTCGTGCCAATACTTGTTCGGCTCGGCCCCCAGAATGGCCACACCACAATCATCACTAGCCGCGTGATCGGTAACAGGGCTGTTGAAGGTCATGTCCAAGCCTTGCGCCCCATCGATGATCTGTTCACGCCAGTCAGTGTGGATTTCTCCGGAGAGATAAACGTTCAGGCCCATGGCAAACTCCGCTGTTGTTTCCGACCAATTTAAGGGTCCCACACCCAAAGCCCAACGCGGATTCCGGAAAAACCCCTACATTTTGCGAGCCACTAGGAATCGGCGAGCGTCACGTACGGGGAAACTGTCGCTCTCGATGATGCGGAACCCGGCGTGTTCAATGGCCGCATCAAGATCCGCCTCAGACAGGAATCGCACAAACGGAGCCTTACCAAAGAACTGCATGATCGGAAGCGCGAGACGAATAGCGTAATACTTCAGGCTCGCTCCGCTGGACGGTCGGCAAAATGTTTTCGAAATAAACAGTCCGCCGGGTCTAAGGACCGAATGTACTCGGCTCAATGTCAGATCCAGATCTTCGACCAGGTGCAAAAGATTGAATGCCAGCGCCGCATCAAAAGAACCCTCAGGCGGTCGATTTGCATCAGCCTCGGTAAAGGTGACGTTTTCGATGCTTTGCGAAGCGGCGTTTCGACGTCCAACGGCCAACATACCGGGGGACACATCGGTTGCAGTGATAGATCCTACATATCCGGACAGCTTCAGAGCAGTCATGCCTGTGCCGCACCCTAGTTCCAGAACATCATTGGTTTTCTTCAGGTAAGACGCTGTCCGTTCCAGCGTATGCTCGTACGAAGCCATGTCTTTTATGGGCGAGCGGGCATATTTCTCGGCCACTCCATCCCAGAATTTCGCAGTGGTGGTCATTGAGGAGTCTCCTTTCGGCGAGAATTTATTCATGCGCAGACCGAATATAAATTGCCGAAATTTGCAGGTTTACTATACATTTTTGTATGAATGAGTTTGGCGATTTTGATTGGAACCACATCCGGGCCTTTCTGGCGACGGCTGAAACTGGGTCATTTTCCGCGGCGGCACGGCAGCTGCGGCAAACGCAGCCTACCCTGAGTCGCCAGATAGCAGCGCTTGAACAGGACTTGGGCGTGATGCTGTTTGAACGGGTTGGCAGAACCCTTGAGATCACTCAGGCCGGATTGGAGCTGCTGGATCATACTCGCAAAATGGGGGACGCCGCCAACCGCATCGCGCTGACGGCATCCGGACAGGCACAATCCATTGAAGGCCGGGTTCGCATCACCGCCAGTGACGTGATGTCGGCCTATGTCTTGCCCGACCTGCTGCGCGAAATCCGGGCGCAAGCCCCGCGCCTGCGGATTGACGTGATTGCCTCAAACGATATTCAGGATCTTATGCGGCGCGAGGCAGATATCGCGATCCGCCATGTCCGTCCTGATCAACCCGACCTAATCGCCAAGCTGGTACAGGAGGCGTCGGGGCATTTCTATGCAACCACAGAGTATCTCAACCGTGCGGGACGCCCAAAATCAAAGCAGGACCTTTCACGGCATGAGTTCATCAGCTTTGGCGACAACAATCAGATGATCGCCTATCTGAAGCCGCTTGGCATTCACCTGACCAACGAGAATTTCCGGCTTGGGTCTCAGAACGGAATAGTGGCTTGGGAATACGCCAAACAAGGCTTTGGCATCGCGCCCATGTCGCAGACCGTCGGCGATGCGACGCCAGGTATGGAGCGTGTGTGCCCCGGGATGGAGGCTATCACATTTCCGATCTGGTTGACCACGCATCGCGAGTTGCACACCAGCCGCCGCATCCGGCTGGTCTATGACTTACTGACCAAGTTCCTGTCCAAATAAAAAACGCGCCCGAAGGCGCGCTTTCCATTGGAGCCTCAGAGCTCTAACCGCGCAGAACTCCGCCCGTCGCCTTGGCGACCTTGGCAATGATCTTCTCGGCCACGGCTTCGATGTCTTTTTCCTTCAGCGTCGCCTCGGTCGGTTGCAGGCGCACGGTAATGGCAAGAGACTTTTTGCCTTCGCCAAGGCTGCCGCCGATGAATTCGTCAAAGACACGCACGCTCTCGACCAGCGCCTTGTCGGCACCCGCGGCTGCGTTCACCAACGTCAGCGCTTCGACATCGGCATCGACGACAAAGGCAAAATCACGCTCGACCGCCTGCAAGTCGCGTAGTTCCAGCGCAGCGCGAGTGGCACCGGATTTGCGGGGCAAAGGCACTTCGTCCGGCCAGATGGTGAACGCCATTGCCGGACCTTTTATGTCCATCGCCTGCAAAACGCGCGGATGCAGTTCTCCGAAGACACCCAGTACTTTTTTCGGACCCAGACAGATTTTGCCATGGCGACCCGGATGCCACCATGGTTCGCCGTCGCGCAAAATCTGAACCTTTTCGGGCGCACCAATGGCGGCCAGTACAGCCTCGACATCAGCCTTGGCATCGAACACATCCACCGGACGCGCAGCACCGTGCACATCCTTGGGGCCCGAACGTCCAACCAGCAGGCCGGTGATCTGGGTTTTCTGATCGCCGGGCTCGCCATTGTGAAAGACCGGGCCGACCTCGAACAAGGCGACATCCGCGAAACCGCGCGCCTGATTGCGGGCCGCAGCCTGCAACAGGCCAGGCAGCAGATCGGGGCGCATATGGCTCATCTCGGATGAAATCGGGTTTTCGAGCATGGTCGTAGTATCGCCACCACCGAACAAAGCCGCCGAGGCCTGATCAATGAACGTATAACTGACGCATTCGTTGTAACCCAGCGCCGCGCAGGTACGGCGCGCCATGGACTGACGGCGCTGCGCCGGGGTCATCACCGGTTTCGGTATCCCCTCGGTCACGCGCGGCAGCGGCCTGCCTTGCAACTTAGTCAAGGAAGCAATCCGCGCGACTTCTTCCACCAGATCTGCCTCGCCCAGGATATCCGGGCGCCAGCTGGGGACATGGGCCATCTCGCCTTCCAGACGAAAGCCCAGACGGGTCAGGGTCTGTCGCTGTTCGCTTTCGGGAATATCCATCCCGACCAGAGACTGCACCTTTTCCGCATTCAGCTTGTAGGCGCGTGCATGGTTCGGTGCTTTGCCCGCCTCTACCACGTTGGAGGCTTCTCCGCCGCAGATATCCAGAATCATCTGGGTCGCGTGTTCCAGCCCCTCGCGGGTGTATTCCGGGTCGACACCGCGCTCGAACCGATAGCGCGCGTCGGAATTGATCTTGAGCGCACGGCCCGTCAGAGCGATCTGAACATGATCCCAGAACGCGCTTTCAAGGAAGACGTTTACCGTTTCCTCGGTACATCCGGTTTCCTCACCGCCCATGATGCCCGCAATCGACTCCGGACCTTTGTCATCCGAAATCACCATCATTCCGGGTTGCAGCGTGTATTCTTTTTCATCCAGCGCAACCAGCGTCTCGCCGCCTTTGGCGCGGTGCACCCGCAGGTTGCCCTGAACCTTGTCGGCGTCGAACACGTGCAGCGGGCGATTGTGATCGTAGGTCATGTAATTGGTGATATCCACCAGCGCCGAGATAGGACGCAGACCTATGGCCTTCAACATATCCTGCAGCCATTGCGGGCTGGGGCCATTCTTCACGCCACGGATCAGACGGCCAGTGAAATGTGGCGCGCCATCCAGCGTGTCTTCGTCGATCGTCACCTTGATCGGGCAATCGAAATCACCCGGAACATGCGTATAGTCACGCTGCTTCAACGTGCCAATTCCACGCGCGGCCAGATCGCGCGCAATCCCTTCAACCCCCAGCGCATCCGGGCGGTTCGGAGTGATCGCGATTTCGATCATCGGGTCGACTTTGGAAGGGTCGTTTTCTGCAAGCCAGTCCACAAATGTATCACCCACTTCGCCCGAGGGCAGTTCGATGATGCCGTCATGTTCATCCGACAGTTCCAGCTCACGCTCGGACGCCATCATGCCAAAGCTTTCGACACCGCGGATCTTGCCGACGCTGATGGTCAGGTCCAGGCCAGGGATGTACATGCCCGGTTTGCAGACCACGACCGTGATCCCTTCACGCGCATTGGGTGCACCGCAAATGATCTGTAGCTCGCCCTCGTCTGTATCGACCTTGCAAACGCGCAGCTTGTCTGCGTCAGGGTGTTTTTCGGCGTGTTTCAAATAGCCCAGCGTAAAGCCTGCCAGCCGTTCGGCCGGGTTCACGATCTCTTCGACCTCAAGCCCGAGATCGGTCAGCGCCTCGGCGATTTCATCAACCGAAGCATCAGTGTCGAGGTGGTCTTTCAGCCAGGACAGAGTGAATTTCATTGCACGGGGCCTTTTTTGGCAAACATCCAGTCGGCACAGGCAATGGCAAAGAATGCGCGGGTGTGCAAGCTCTGCGCGTCACGGATACGTAGGGGTGCGGCCCAAAAGCTCATCCAGCTGCCATCCGATCCAGCCATGGGGGATGAAATGCCCCCCGGCATGCGTGTCCAGCGTCACCTGCCCCTGCGCGCAATCGGTCCATTCCACTCGTCTGAGCGTCAGGAACGGTTCCACACTCCAATCACCGCGCGGAGTCGCTGCACCGCAGCCATATTTCTCACGCCACAGCGCCACCGGGTATGTCATGTCGCCACCCGGACCAAACGGGAAATCCATTACCGTGTCATCTGTCCCATGGACATGCCGCGCCTCTCGCGGGGCTTGCGGGCAGGTCTCGGTCTGGCGGAGTGTTCCCGCCACACCCAGCAGTGCCGCGATATCATCGCCGGTTTCGCAGACAAAGCGCCACGCCATCGCACTGCCAAAGGAATAGCCTGATACATAGATGCGGGTCGGGTCTATCGGATAGCGCCTGGCGATATCCTCAAGCACCCGGTCGGCAAAAGGCACATCATCCGAGCTTGCGGACCAGAAATCCCAGCTTTTGCCCAAACCGTTCGGGGCCACCAGCAGCACACCCCGACGCTTCGTGGCCCCGGCAATCCGTTCGTGGTTCACGACCACGGCGCCCTGCCGGGACCAGCCATGGAAATGCAGCAGCACCGGCAGAGGTGTTTCACCATCCCAGCCATCAGGTTCAAGAACGTGATACGAGCGGTCACCGAGACCACAGGCAATATCGCCGTGGCATTCGGTTTTCCAGGGACCCATGGCAAAGGCAGGCGCGGTCATAAGCAGGAGAAGGCAGAGCAATCGACAGATCATGCGCCCGACCCTAACGGGGCATTCCGCCCTGTCACTTAACATATCGGTGTAGTCCGAACGTAGGCCGGGCTTCAGCCCGGCACCCACCCATCGCACATGGCGGGCTGAAGCCCGCCCTACATCAGGTCAAAACACCAAGCCGCGCTATGGCCAGACCGCGGGATGGCGATCCTTGGGTTGTGGTGGGCAGTTTATGCTGGCCAAATCCGCGCGCTGTTCGAGCGTTGTACTGTCGGGGACAAATCGCCAGCCCGTGCGGGCGGTCTGGCGATAGCGCGGCGGCCTGTCGGCCTTTGCTTCGCGCTCTAGAAACCTTCAACGCGTTTCCTTTACATAAGCCGACAGACGAGATCGATTTGCTGCACCGACAAGAAACGAAAATCCGACGTGTCGTTTGATATCTAGTTTGACTGCTTCAACAAACTTCTTCTCTGAAGTTTGATATGAAGAACCAAGATCAGACAAGATGTCTATATCAGTCTGCTCAGGATTCTCTTTGTTCAATACAGATCGCCGTTGAGCGTCCAACCTAATCAAAAAGGCTAGCATTGCTTTGGCTTCAAGCAGCACATCAGACGGAGCCCCGGCGATTTCCATCCCCAATAGGTCCCGTTGACACCTAGCAATGAACACCTCGTTTCGCTCATAGTCCATAAGGGTGCTGGCCCTCTGGTGAAACTCAGCACAAGACTCGACGTAGTTTGTATATGAACGCCTGAGTTCTTCTTGGAGCTTTGTGTTGCGATCAATGTTCTTCTGCCACCGATAAACAATCGTTGCGACGAAAATCGCTACTAGGCCAAGAAAAAACTGCCCTAATGTCACCTACTCAACCCACCATGCAGGTTCGGCATATCCAGCGCTGCAAACCCGTAGTGGCGCAGCCAGCGCAGGTCGCTGTCAAAGAACGCCCGCAAATCCGGAATACCGTATTTCAGCATCGCCAGACGGTCGATCCCAATCCCAAAGGCAAAGCCCTGATAGACGTCCGGGTCGATCCCACCAGCGGCGATCACCTTGGGGTGGACCATGCCGGAACCAAGGATTTCCATCCAGTCGTCGCCCTCGCCGATCTTCAGCTGGCCGTTATCCCACGAACAGCGGATATCAACCTCGGCCGATGGCTCGGTGAAGGGGAAATGCGAGGCGCGGAAGCGCAGTTCGACATCGTCGACCTCGAAGAACGCCTTAACGAACTCTTCCAAAACCCATTTCAGGTTTGCCATCGAGATGTCCTTGTCGATGGCCAGCCCTTCGACCTGATGGAACATCGGCGTGTGGGTCTGGTCGTAATCGGCGCGGTACACGCCGCCCGGACAGATGACGCGTATCGGTGCACCCTGCTTTTCCATCGACCGGATCTGTACCGGCGAGGTATGGGTGCGCAGCACGTGCGGCGGGCGGTTATCACCCTCGGCGCGGTGCATATAGAACGTGTCCATCTCGGCCCGTGCGGGGTGGTGACCGGGGATGTTCAGCGCGTCGAAATTGTACCAGTCGTCTTCAACACGCGGCCCTTCGGCCACCGAGAAGCCCAGTTCAGCAAAGATCGCGGTCAGTTCCTCGGTCGCCTGGCTGATCGGGTGGATTGACCCCTGACGGCGCGGGCGGGTCGGCAGGGTGACGTCCAGCCATTCGGTCCGCAGGCGCTCATCCAGTGCAACATCGGCCAGCGCGGCTTTTTTGGCGGACAGCGCCGAGTTAATCTCATCCTTCAGGGCATTCAGCGCCGGGCCTGCGACCTGACGTTCCTCGGGCGTCATCTTGCCCAGCTCGCGCATCTTCAACGCGACCTCGCCTTTTTTGCCAACAGCCGCGACACGGATCGCCTCAAGCGCGTTTTCGTCGCCTGCCTCGGCGATTTGGCCCAGATACTTTGCCTTAAGATCGTCCATGACGGCCCTCTGAATTTGGTCGAGAACCTGCTATCGGCCCCGCCCCGCGAATGCAAGCGGGACGGTGCGCATCAATAGCTGTATTCGGGATAAATCCGGGTCAGGTCTCCATTCCAGTCGCCATTGTAGTGTTCCAGCAACTCATCTGCGGGAACCTTGCCGGTGTCGATGCTTTCCTTCAGCGCGTTCAGGAAATGCGTCTCATCCGGGACCAGCCCACCAGCACCAGGGCGCGCACGGGCTTTCAGGCCCGCCTCGGAAATTGCCACGACTTCACGCGCCAGATCATGCATGTTGACGTTGCCAACCTGCGCCTGAAGACCGTCTTTGGCCGCTGCAACACGCAGCCCCTCGCGCGTTTCAGCATCCCAGCCCTTGACCAGATCCCACGCCGCATTCAGCGCGGTTTGGTCATAGGTCAGCCCAACCCAGAAGGCCGGCAAGGCGCAAAGTCGTCGCCAAGGGCCACCATCCGCGCCGCGCATCTCCATGAACTTCTTGATCCGCGCCTCGGGAAAGGCCGTCGTCAGGTGATCGGCCCAATCCGACAGGGTCGGCGTTTCCCCCGGCAATGCAGGCAATTCACCCTTGAGGAAATCGCGAAACGACATGCCCAGCGCGTTGATGTACTGCCCGTCGCGGTAGACGAAATACATCGGCACATCGAGCGCGTATTGGACATAGCGTTCGAATCCAAAGCCATCCTCGAACACGAAGGGCAACATGCCCGTGCGCGCATCGTCCAGATGTCGCCAGATATGGCTGCGCCAGCTTTTCTGGCCGTTCACCTTGCCTTCGAAGAACGGAGAATTGGCAAACAGCGCCGTCGCCACCGGCTGCAACGCCAGCGCCACGCGCAGTTTCTGTACCATGTCGTCCTCGGACCCGAAGTCGATATTGACCTGAACGGTACACGTCCGCCGCATCATGGCGCGGCCCATGGTGCCGACTTTTTCCATATAATCGTTCATCAGCCGATACCGCCCCTTGGGCATCAGCGGCATCTGGTCATGCGTCCAGATCGGCGCCGCGCCCAGGCCGATGAATCCAACGCCGATCTCATCGGCGATATCCTTCACCTCGCGCAGGTGAGTGTTCACCTCATCGCAGGTTTCATGGATCGTCTCCAGAGGGGCGCCCGACAGCTCCAGCGCGCCACCCGGTTCAAGGCTGACATTTGCGCCGTCCTTTTCCAGACCGATCAGATGACCGGATTCACGGACCTCTCCCCAGCCGTGGCGATCCCGCAACCCCTCCAACACGGCGACAATGGATCGCTTTCCTTCAAAAGGCAGAGGTTTCAGCGTGTCCTTGCAATAGCCGAATTTCTCATGCTCGGTGCCGATGCGCCAATCTTGCTTGGGTTTGCAACCCGATTCCAGATATTCGGCCAGTTGTTCATGGCGTTCGATCGGACCGCCGCCGGACTGAGGGATGGACATGAACCGTGCTCCGATCCTGCTGTGTCTGTTTTGAAGGTCAAGTGGTGGTCGTAAATGGCGCCAGTGTCAATGCAACGGCAAATGCGCCGGACGCGACGGTGTGCGTTCCCAGATAACGACCGGATGCCGCGATTTGCCGTTGAGTTCCGACAGCATTTGCTCGGTTTTGAGGCCCGGCAGGTTTGAGAATACGTCGAACAACGCCTCGGCTCCTTCCGCATTCACAGGAATGTGAAGCGCAGGTTGGCCCGGCTGATCCAGAACCCAATGTGCGGGGTCGGAGGTCGGGTCAAGGGCCAGACGCTCAATTTCGCGGGACGCGACGATGCCGCCATCCAAGGGGCCCAGATAAGTGATCTGACCTTCATCAATCGTCACGACACCTTGCCCGCCCGCGCCTGTTCTGAAACGCGCGCGCTGTATGCCGATCACAGCCAAAGCCGCTGACACGACAATCAGAAACCAGCCTACCCAGGCCAACAGCCCACCCGGCCCGCTGATCCAGCTCAGACCAAGGATCAGGATAAAAGCCGCGACCAGAACCTCACGCCAACGCCAAAGCGCCAGTTTTGCTTCGGGTCGGATGAAACTCATGCCATCGCCTCAAACGAAAATGACACCGCATAGCGAACAAGCTTCAGGTTTGGCACGGCCTTTGCAGCCGATACTGTGCGTTTGTCGAAGTCGTGGGCGACAATGATGCCCCGGATTGACTCATCCTCACCTTCTTCCAAAAGATCGCCCATATAGCCCAAGATCTGAGCCACAACCTTTGGGTCCGTCCTTCCCGCTTTCAACTCAATAACTACTAAGCCGCCTTCTACATCTCGACACAAAATATCAATAAAACCAGAGACTACTGCGCGTTCGGCGCCATCATCAATGATTGACAGGCTTCCATCTAACAAAGAAATCTCTCGTCGCAGGGCAGACTGCATATCCCGCTCGAGCGCAAATCTCTGGCGCTCAGAGGTCAGAGCTTCTATTGGGGCGGCAGGATCGTTCGCGGGTGCCTCTTTGTTTTGCGAACTAGCTTCGCGCCGAAATCGAGCGTAACGCTGAACCGCGTTTTTGTAAGACTGAAGTCCATTTCGCAAATTGCCGTTTATTGGAATTCGAGAAGGGTTCTTTCGACCGCTGCGCTCGTCTGCGGTGGAATAATTCAAGCCTAAAACAACGTCCTGCAGCTTTCCAGCGTTAAAGGCATCATCTAATGAACCATAGTGCTCTTCCACTTTCTGCACACGATGAATCTGGGCGATACAGGTGTTTTCGGCATACCCTTCCGAAACAAGCCAATCATGATAATTTTTATCCATACCGATTCCTTAAGTCCAATCCCCCAATGCCTGCTGCCACATGGTCAACGCGGCCACCGCCGCTGTATCCGCCCGCAGAATACGCGGGCCAAGACTGACCACATGCGCATAGGGTAAAGCCGACAACCGTGCGCGCTCAGCGTTGGAAAACCCGCCTTCCGGGCCGATGAGAATAGCCCAGGGGCGCCCTTTTTCATTCGCTGCCAGCCGCAAGGCCGAGCCGACCTCGGCTTCGTTGCAGAACATCAACTGCCGACCTTCAGGCCAGGTCTTCAGCACACGGTCCAGCCGCTGAAGGTCTGCCACTTCGGGCACGTAGGTTCCTCCGCATTGTTCAGCGGCTTCGATTGCATGAGCCTGAAGCCGGTCTTGCCGGATACGGTCTGCGTTGGTGAATTCGGTCTGAACTGGCAGGATGCGAGCCGCGCCCATTTCAGCGGCTTTTTCAACAATGAAATCGGTGCGCGCCTTTTTGATCGGCGCAAACAGGAACCACAGATCGGGGGGCAGCTGCAAAGGTTTGGTCTGCCTGATACAGGTCAGAGCGCCGCCACGTTTTCCGGACTCAGCCACCTCGGCTAGCCACTCTCCATCTTTGCCGTTAAATAGCGCCACTGCTCCGCCAACCGGCAGTCGCATGACGCCAAACAGATAGTGCGCCTGATCGCGTGTCAAAGGAACCGATTGCCCCTGACCCAAGGGCTGCTCTACATACAGTCTGATTTTCGCACTCATGAGACCTACATATGCAAGGCAATGCCCCAACACCAGATGGTCAAGTCGCCGATGCCGTCACCGGCAATTGGGTCGACACCCATGCCCCAGCCTTTGCCCGTCCGTATCTGCGCCTCAGCCGCGCGGACCGGCCCATCGGCACATGGCTGTTGCTGCTTCCATGTTGGTGGGGGCTGGCGCTGGCCATCCTGCATGACGGCCAACCGCGTTGGGAAGATCTGTGGATTGCCCTAGGCTGCGCATTCGGAGCCTTTTTGATGCGAGGTGCCGGTTGCACGTGGAATGACATTACAGACCGGGAATTCGACGCACAGGTTGAACGCACACGATCACGCCCGATACCGTCGGGGCAAGTCAGTGTCCGGCAAGCTGCGGCCTGGATGATCCTGCAAAGTCTTCTGGCGCTTGGCATTCTGCTCAGCTTCAATCAGGCGGCCATTGCCATGGGTGTGTTATCTTTGCTGCCGGTGACCGTTTATCCGTTTGCCAAGCGGTTTACCTGGTGGCCTCAGGTTTTTCTGGGTCTGGCCTTCAACTGGGGCGCATTGCTGGCCTGGACGGCGCATAGCGGGTCGCTCGGCTGGCCTGCTGTCACACTGTACCTGTCCGGCATCGCGTGGACCCTGTTCTATGACACGATCTATGCACATCAGGATACCGAGGATGATGAACTGGTCGGCATCAAATCCACCGCGCGCCTGTTCGGCACCGACACGGCGAAATGGCTGAAGTATTTTCTGGTCGCAACAGTATCGCTGATGGGGCTGGCCATTATTGATGCCGGGGTGCCTGACGCGTCGATTCTGGCGTTGGGGATCGCGCTTTGCGGTCCCTGGGCCATGGGCTGGCACATGATGTGGCAATTGCGCGGGCTAGATACCGAAGACAACGCCAAACTACTGCTGCTGTTTCGGGCCAACCGCGATACCGGCTTTATTCCGCTGATCTTCCTCTGCGTCGCCTTGCTGCTCTGATTGCACCCGCTGTACGGGGCCTGTAAAGATCGGCGCAAACGCCTGAGGAGTGCCAAACCCAAACATGCGTCTGCCGTATTTTATCGCTGTTTCCCTGATCTTTCTCGTATCAGCAGGCCTGTCGCTTCTGGCAGCCAGCTATGCCGTTACCGAGATCGAAGAATCATCAGAACTGGCTGTACGGCGCTCGCTGGACCTAAAAGGACATGATTGGGCCGAGGTCGAGGCCGATGGTTTGCGGGTGGTCCTGACCGGTACAGCGCCAGATGAGGCGACCCGCTTTAACGCTCTGACCGCCGCGGGAACCGAAGTTGATACATCTCGCGTAATCGATGAAATGGAGGTTATCGCAACTTCTGCCCTCGCAGCACCGCGCTTTTCGGTAGAAATCCTGCGCAATGACAGTGGAATCTCGGTGATTGGTCTGATCCCGGCCAGTGAGAACAGGGACAAGCTGATCCAACGGCTGGGCAATCTGGACAGATCCGTTGCCGTGTCGGACCTGATGGAAACAGCGGATTATCCAAAGCCCAAAGGATGGGATGCCGCAATTTCTTACGCGTTAGAGGCCCTAACCCACCTGCCCCGCGCCAAAATTTCCGCCAACCCGGATTTGGTCAGGATCACGGCAATTGCCAACAGTCAGCAAGAAAAACAAAAACTGGAACGCGACCTGACCCGTACGGCACCGCCCAGCCTGCGGGTTGGGCTGGCAATTTCAGCACCTCGCCCGGTCGTCACGCCTTTTACTTTGCGTTACCTGATCGACGAAGGAGGTGGGCATTTTGACGCCTGTTCCGCCCAGGATGAGAAGGCACGTGACCGTATCGTGGCCGCCGCGAAAAACGCGGGGTTGACGGGGTCTTATTCCTGCACCGTCGCCTTGGGCGAACCATCGCCACGCTGGCCAGAAGCAGCCGAGAAAAGCATTCAGGCGCTGTTCAGGATCGGCCAGGGTTCGGTCACCATTTCCGACGCAGACATTACCCTGATTGCTGCCGAGGGCACCGATCCTACGGTGTTCGACCGGGTTGTGGGCGAGCTTGAAACCGAGCTGCCTGCGGTTTTCGCACTGCACGCCGTTTTGCCAGAGCCTGAAACAACGAACGCAAACGGCCCGGTCGAGTTCTCGGCCACCCGCAGCCCTGAAGGGCTGGTGCAATTGCGCGGACGGCTGGGTGATGAAACTCTGCGCGACATGGTCGACAGCTACGCGCGCGCGGCCTTTGGGTCCGATCAGGTGTATACCGCCACCCGCATCGTTTCGGATCTTCCGGCGGACTGGCCAGTACGTGTTTTGGCCGGTCTGGAGGCTTTGGGTCAGCTCCACAACGGCGTATTGACCGTTACACCCGATACGGTCGAACTGATCGGCCTCAGCCACGAAGAAGACGCCAAGGCTCGCATCGCAGGTCAACTATCCGACAAGCTGGGCGAGGGGCAGGAATACACCTTGACCATAACGTATCAGCCCCCACCGGAACCCGAGGACGCTCTGCCCGACCCGGAAATCTGCGAGACCCAGATCGCCGAAATTCAGGCCACCGGTAAGATCGCCTTTGAGCCCGGATCGGCCACGATTGCATCAGACTCGCGCGATGTGGTGAACCAGATTGCGGATATCCTGCGCGACTGCGGTCCGATCCGTATGGAGATTCAGGGCCACACAGACAGTCAGGGCCGTGAAGAGATGAACCAACAACTCAGCCAGGCGCGGGCACAATCCATCCTGAACGAATTGCGCGGGCGGCGCATTCCTACCAGCAGCTACACCGCTGTGGGATATGGGGAAACGCAACCCATCGCTGACAACGACACAGAAGAGGGCCGGGAAGAAAACCGCCGGATCGAGTTCCGTCTGATCCGCCCTGAGCCTGTTGCAAGTACCAAAACAGGGCTTGAAGCGCTTGAGACCGAGGCTGCGACATCCACAGAGGACCAAACCGACACGACCGCACCTGATGCGGATGCAGGGGACCAGTAAGTTGAACAGAACAGAATTCGTCATTGTCACTGCCATTATCCTGTTCGCGGCCTTCTGCATGGGCTGGTTTGCCAACTGGCTGGCGCACCGCCTGTCCCGCGTAAGTCAAAGCGATGTCGCTGATCTGGACCGGATGAGTCAGGAGTTGCACGAGGCCGAGGAAACACGCGATCAGGCCATCACCTATTTGCAGCAACGTGAGGCCGAATTGACGAACCAGCTAACCCAGACAGAGGCCGAGCTGGCAGCCGCGATGGATGGCCTGCGGGCCGCGCGTCAGGAGGCCGAAGAACTGCGCGGACGGATCAACAACGCGGATTAAGCGCACGACCTTGCGCCGTCGCCGAAGTTTGCAAGAATAAACGGTCGCTAAGTACTACCACCGGGTCAGCGCGTCTTCGTCTTCGTCTTTGGCTGCGACCCATTCCGCACCAGAGTGGGTGATTTCCTTCTTCCAGAAGGGTGCGCGAGACTTCAGATAATCCATCAAGTATTCCGCTGCCTCAAACGCATCTTTACGATGCGGCGCAGCGGTGGCCACCATCATGATCCTGTCCCCCGGGGCCAGTCGGCCATGACGGTGAATCACCAGGACGTCACCCAATGACCACCGCTCCTTGGCTTCCCGGGCAATCTTGGTCAGGGCCCGTTCCGTCATACCCGGATAGTATTCAATCTCCATCACGTCCAGATCACCGCTTGCCAAGTCGCGCACAACGCCAGTGAAGGTGACAATGGCTCCGTTGGCATCATCCCCGGCGGCAAAAGCATTGGCCTCGGCCCCCAGATCGAATGCTTCCTGCTGAACAGCGATCCGCATGGGTCAGCCGCCTGTCATTGGTGGAAAAAATGCCACTTCCCGAACGCCCGACAGCGAGGCGTCGAAATCCGACAACTCCTGATCCAGTGCAACGCGCAGGGCGGACAAATCGGCAAATGCCGCGGCATAGCGATCTTCCCGCGCGCTCAACTCGGCCACCAGGTCATTGACTGTGACTGCCTGCGTCTCGACCTTTTCCTTTGGCAAGCCGATACGCTCGCGAACCCATGCAAAATACAGCACATCCATCCCTTAGATCTCCTTCAGATGTGGCATGGCTTTACGTAGGTAATCATAGCCGGTGATCAATGTCAGCGTCGCCGCAATCCACAGCAACCACAGCCCGATCTTGCCCGCCCAAAACATGCCATGGATGTTCCAGCGCAGGTGGTTCACATCTTCAACCTGGCCCGCGATGACCTGTTCTACCAGCGCAGCGTCCATGCCGAAACTCGCCATCACGGCATAGTGTTCAAAGATACCCTGCGAAAACAGCACGGCAATGGCGATCATCTGCGCTGTTGTTTTCCACTTAGCCAGCTTTGTAACCTTCAGCGTCCCCGCAACATCGCCCAGATATTCGCGCAGACCCGAGACAAATACCTCGCGGAACAAGATTACGGTGGCGGGTAGCACGAGCCATGGCGTCCAGTGTTCGGTCGAATAGCCAACCAGAATCATCAGCGCGATCACCACCATTGCCTTGTCGGCAATAGGGTCCAGCATCGCACCCATCTTGGTTTCCTGTTTCCACGCACGGGCCAGATAGCCATCAAACCAATCGGTGATCGCCGCCGACAGGAACAGGATCAAAGCGAACCAGTCCGCATAGGGCCGCGTGAAGTACAAAAACATAACGGCCAGACCGGGCGCAGCCAGCAGGCGTAGAACCGTCAGGATATTGGGCAAATTCCACTTCATGGCTTGGACCCTATATCGCCGGTTCAAGACAGAAAAGACAAACCGGTAAAAAACTACATCACTCACAACAGCTTGGTCAAAGCGCCGCAGGTCCGACGCTTTGCGCCTCGTGCACTTGGCGTTTCACGTCTTTGCAGTCAGATTGCCCGTCGACTGCAAAGCGGAACGTACAGGATGACAGCGCATATTCAAACCGACGCCCGGTCGAACATGATCGGCAGCCTGTGGATGGTGGCCGCAATGGCGGGCTTTGCGTTGGAGGATGCGTTGCTGAAAGCAGCATCGACCGCGCTTCCGATCTGGCAGGTTCTGGTTCTGTTCGGGACTGGCGGGTCCGTAATCTTTGCCGCGCTGGCGTCGGCTCGTGGAAAACGTCTGATACACCCAGACGTTCTGTCCCGCCCGATGAAAGTTCGGGTGCTGTTCGAAGTCTTTGGTCGGCTGTTCTATGTGCTCGCCATCGCGTTGACGCCCTTGTCCTCGGCCACCGTGATCTTGCAAGCAACGCCTTTGGTTGTGGTCGCAGGCGCGGCGTTATTCTTTGGTGAAGCGGTTGGTTGGCGGCGATGGAGCGCGATTTTTGTCGGTATGATCGGAGTCGTCATTATTCTGCAACCGACCGGGGACAGTTTTTCACTACTGTCGATGCTGGCCGTGCTGGGTATGTTAGGGTTCGCAGGGCGTGATCTGGCCAGCCGCGCGGCCCCTGCGACCCTTGGAACCGAAGTACTGGGGTTTTATGGTTTCCTCAGCATTATCGTCGCGGGCCTTGCCTATCGGATGTGGGAAGGCGCGCCCGTGGCACCGGTTAGCCTGCACACCAGCCTGCATCTGACGGGCGCGGTTCTGATGGGCGTCATGGCCTATGCCGCGCTCATGAACGCAATGCGCACGGGTGAAGTGTCTGCCGTGACCCCGTTCCGCTATACGCGACTGCTGTTCGGTATCGGGTTGGGTATCGCCCTGTTCGGCGAAAGCCTGGACCGTACTATGTGGGTCGGCAGCGCGCTTATTGTGGCTTCGGGCCTCTATATCCTGTGGCGGGGGCGACAGGTCTAACCCTTGTCGTGGAAGAAATCATAGACTTTCTGAGCCAACCCGGCCGAGATTCCCTCGACCGCTTTCAGGTCTGCCAGATTGGCCCGGCTTACCGCTTTGGCGCTGCCGAAGTGAGTCAGCAAGGCGCGCTTGCGTGCAGCCCCGACGCCCGGAATTTCATCCAGCGGCGTGGCACCAACAGCCTTGGCGCGTTTCGCACGGTGGGTGCCAATGGCAAAACGGTGCGCCTCGTCCCTTAGCCGTTGAATAAAGTACAAGACCGGATCGTTGCGTTTTAGGGCAAAGGGGCGCTGGCCGATCCGGTGAAACTCTTCCTTGCCGTGGTCACGGTCGACCCCTTTGGCAACACCGACCATCGGAATGTCTTCGACCCCGTGAGCCTGCATGATCTCGTGCACAGCGCTGACCTGCCCGGCACCGCCATCGATCAGCAGCAGGTCGGGCCAAAGCCCCTTATCCCGATCCGGGTCTTCTTTTTGCAGGCGGGTGAAGCGACGGTTCAGAACCTCTTTCATCATGCCGAAATCGTCACCCGGGGTCAGGTCATCGCCACGAATGTTGAACTTGCGATAGGCGTTCTTCATGAACCCGTCGGGCCCTGCCACGATCATGCCGCCAACAGCGTTGGTACCCTGAATGTGAGAGTTGTCGTAGACCTCGATCCGACCGGGCGGGCCGTCCAGATCAAATGCTTCGGCCACACCGCGCAACAACTTGGCCTGTGTCGCGCTTTCCGACATGCGCCGGGCCAGAGACTCTCGCGCATTGCGCAATGCACCTGCAACCAGTTCCTGTTTTTCCCCGCGCTGCGGCACGAGAAGCTCGATCTTACGACCGGCTTTTTCCGTCAAAGCTTCCTGCATCAGATCGGCGTTTTCGATCCCGTCCGACAAAATCAACTGCCGTGGTGGTTCCTTGTTGTCGTAGAACTGGCCAAGGAAAGCTTCCATCACCTCGGCCGGAGATACATCTGGTCCTACACGCGGGTAAAAATCCTTGTTGCCCCAGTTCTGGTTGGCACGGATGAAGAATACCTGAACACAGGCTTGCCCGCTGTCCATATAAAGGCCGATCACATCTGCTTCGGTCACACCACGAGGGTTGATGCCTTGTGCGGTCTGTACCTGCGTCAGCGCCCGGATACGGTCGCGCAGACCGGCGGCGCGTTCGAACTCCATGGCCTCGGACGCAGCCATCATCTGTTCGGCCAGTTCCTCCTGAACCTTGGTCGAGCGCCCCGACAGGAAACGTTCTGCATCCTTCACGCTTTCACTGTAATCCTGTTCCGAAATCAAACCGACACAGGGCCCCGAGCACCGTTTGATCTGATAAAGCAGACAGGGCCGCGTGCGGCTGTCGAACATGGAATCCGAACAGTTGCGCAGCAGGAATGCCTTTTGCAGCTGGTTCAATGTGCGGTTTACAGCACCCGCGCTGGCAAATGGTCCGAAATAGGCGCCCTTCTCCTTCTTGGCCCCACGGTGTTTCTTGATCTGCGGAAACTCATGATCCTTGGCGACCAGGATATTCGGAAAGCTTTTGTCGTCCCGCAGCAGCACATTGTATTTCGGTTTAAGCTGCTTGATCAGGTTCTGCTCCAGCAGCAGCGCCTCGGTTTCAGTTCTTGTGGTCAGAAACATCATCGAAGCGGTCGAAGCGATCATCTTCTCGATCCGGCCCGAATGACCCGGCCTTGTATAGTTCGACACCCGCGCCTTCAGGTTTCGCGCCTTACCCACGTATAAAACCCGACTGTCGGCATCCAGCATCCGGTACACCCCGGGTGAGCTGTCCAGCGTCTTTGCGTAGCGCTGAATGCAGGCATAACCGGTCAGGGACGATTCACTGTGGGTAGTCATGGGATTCCGATATGATTCTCTTTTACTGGCTGCAATCTTGCGGGCCTCAGATCAAGAGAAAACAAATCCACGATTCCTGTGGATAAGTGTGAAGATAAGTTTTCACAGCCATAGAATTTCCCTTGTTTCATTACCACTTCATTAACATGCACAAAAAATAGGCACATTTTCAAGATATTGATTTTTAACAATATTTTTTCACACATCTAGCAAGTGTATGAAAAAAAAGACATTTTTGTAACACGCGGGTAACACAAACGTGCGCGGTGCAAAACTTGCAGCGATATTGCTTATTCAACTCCCAGAACATCCGGCGTTTTCCACCCAAGGTGCTGACCGCCATCCACGCAAATAAGTTGTCCCGTTACCGCGTGCGCATCCAGAAAATACCCCATGGCGGCGGTGATATCCGATGGATTTGACCCGCGTTCCAGAACCGTATTCGATCTTTGCGCCTGGAAATGCTCGGCGCTTTGACGATGCCCCTGTACCGTCGGTCCGGGCCCAATGGCATTGACTCGGATTGCCGGGGACAGCGCCTGTGCCGAGGTACGGGTCAGCGTCCATAACCCCATTTTGGCGATGGTGTAAGACATGAACTCGGGTGTCAGCTTGCGTACGCGCATGTCCACCATGTTGATGATCAGACCGGTCGCAAGGGGTTCACCGTTTTCGTCTGTATCTGGGACCAGCCCCTGCCCGGCCATGGCTTGGGTCAAAACGAACGGTGCGCGCAGATTGCTGTCGAGATGGCGGTCCCAGCTTTGGCGGGTCGCTGTGTGAACGCTGTCATATTCAAAGATCGATGCGTTGTTTACCAGACAGGTGATCGGCCCACCCAGAGCCTCGGCTGCTTTGGGCAGCAGGTCCTGCACCTGTGCCTCGTCCAGCAGATCGGCCTGCAATGCCACCGACCGTCGATCCAATGCCTGTACCTCCGCCACGGTCTCGTGCGCGGGGCGTTCTGAGGACGCATAATGAACGGCGACATCATATCCACGACCCGCCAGATAAAGCGCCATGGCCCGACCCAGACGAATACCGGCACCGGTCACTAAAGCTCGGGTCATGCTTCACCTCGTTTCGTCAGATCACACCAGCAATACAGTGACATAAAGCGCATAAAGGAGGGTCAGCACCAGACCCCAAACGCGAGAGATATCCTGCTTGAAGACAACAAAGGGAACCAGAAGCAGTGATGCGCCCAACATGACCCAAAGGTCAAAATGCAGGAAACCGGGATCGACCGGGATACGCCCGAACCAGGTTGCGATCCCGATAATGGCCAGAAGATTGAACATGTTTGAGCCAATCACGTTGCCTAGGGCCACATCAGCCTGCCGGCGCAAAGCGGCCATGACAGTCGTTGCCAATTCGGGCAATGACGTTCCGACCGCAATCAAGGTCAGACCGATAACCGTTTCACTGACACCATAGTTCCGGGCGATGACCGTCGCATTTTCCACCAGCAGGTGCGCCCCCATCGGAAGACCCACAAGCCCGAGGATCAGGTAAACTGATACCTTCCAGTAAGGCATGTCAGGATCGGCTTCTTCCAGGCCGTCTAGATCGTCATCATCCGCACAGGCTTCGCCACAGGCCTTGCGGTGCGCCTTTGCTTCACGAAAGGCATTCGTCAGAACCAGGCCCAAAGCCGCCAGCAGGATCAGGCCGCTGACGACGGTGAATGTTCCACAAAACGCCAACCCTATGAACAGGGCCGTCGCCATCAGCATGAAGGCATAGTTCCTACGGCTGTCGCATTCGCTGGTATGGATCGTTGCCAGCATCGCTGGAAGACCAAGAACCAACAGGATATTGGCCGTGTTTGATCCGACAACATTGCCCAGCGCGATACCCGGTGCGTGTTCCTTGACGGCGCTGATAGCAATCAGCAACTCGGGCGCTGACGTGCCGAAGGCCACAATCGTAAGGCTGACGATCAGGGCTGGGACACCCAAACGCAGGCTCAGGTTCACTGCGCCCCGCACCAAGGCATCGCCTGCCAGCAACAGGATCAACAGGCCAAGACCAGACAGCAGCCACGTGGTGATCAAGCCCGGCCTCCTTTTTCACAGGCACAGGGGCCCTTTCCGATGCGGTACCGACCGCATCGCGGACATTTTGCCGAGCTTAGCCTTTTCTGCCCGGGAAACCGCAACTTGCCGAACATTGCCAATACGCCCATTGCGATCAGAAAAAGAGTGACAGCCTTTACGATCACGTCACAAACCGAAACGCGCGTAGGCTGCCCGCTCCTCTAACCCTGCGATGGCGTCCTGCGCCAAGCTGGCCCCAAACCGGGTCCAGACCGGTTTTTTCACGCCATAGCGGCGAAATTTGACCTTGTCGCCGAAACGGTCCTGCATCTTTGGCTTCAGATGTGCGATGCCGTCGATCAACCCCAATTCCTGCGCGCGACGCGCCAGCCAGACCTCGCCCGTGAACAGATCAGCTTCCTGATTCAGCTTGTCCCCGCGCCGATCTTTGACATGCGCAATGAAATTCTCGTGGATATCGCCCAACAACCCTTGCAGGCGGGCCACGTCCTCTTTCTTTTCCGGTGAAAACGGATCGAGCATGGACTTCGATTTCCCGGCGGTATGGACCCGCCGCTCAAACCCTTGCCGCGCCAGAAAGACATGCGCACCAAATCCAGCCGAGATCACACCGATCGATCCCAGTACGGAACTGTCATCGGCCCAGATCTCATCCGCTGCGGCGGCCAGCCAATACCCACCGGATGCAGCGACGTCTTCGACAAAAGCGATGACCGGCACGTCCAGTTCTTCGGACAAACGCCGAATGCGCGCACCGATCATTGAACTTTGGACAGGGGATCCGCCCGGTGAATTGATCTCAAGCGCCACGGCCGCAGGTTTTCCCTTGCGAAAGGCTTTCTCGAGAACCGGCGCCAGCGTGGCGTCGTTCAAAGATCCGCGCCCGGCCATTCCAATGGCGCCGGACAGGCGGACGATGGCCACACAGGGGTGATTTTTGACGAACGGCAGGCTGAGCTTCATGGGTGCCGATGTAGAGTGCCACCAACCCGTAAACAAGGGACTCTTCGAACCTTGAACGCGACGTGAACCAGATTCGCACACTCGACGGGCAAAAATGCAACGCCCCGGCGCGGGTTAGCTGCGAATGCGCCAGCCGGTTTTGAAGATCCAGCCAATGACCGCCAGACACACCCCAGTAAAGGCTATGATGGCCAGCAAACTCAGGGCGATGGGCACATCCGCAAGCCCGAAAAACGACCAGCGAAACCCTGAAATCAGATAGACGACCGGATTGAACAACGTGATCGTCTGCCACAAGGGCGGCAGCATCGAGATTGAATAAAACGTACCACCAAGGAAGATAAGTGGCGTAACCACAAGCTGCGGCACCAGTGACATCTGTTCAAAATTACTGGCCCATATGCCGATGATAAAGCCCAGCAACGAGAAGCTGAGACATGACAGGATCAAGAACGCCGCCATGGCAAAGGGGTGTTCGATCCGTATGTCGACGAAGAAGGTCGACGTGGCCAGAATGACCAACCCCACAAACAGTGCTTTGGTGGCCGCCGCACCGACATACCCAATCACGATTTCTATAAAATTCACCGGTGCCGACAACAGCTCGTAGATGGTGCCCAGAAACTTGGGAAAATAAATTCCGAAAGACGCGTTCGAGATCGACAGCATCACTACAGACAGCATGATCAAGCCCGGCACGATGAACGCGCCGTAGGATACGCCCTCGACCTCCTGAATTCGACTGCCGATGGCGGTGCCAAACACCACGAAATACAGCGAAGTGGAAAGAACCGGCGACAGGAAGCTTTGCGCCAGGGTGCGAAAGAAGCGGGCCATTTCGAACCGGTAGATTGCAGCAATTGCGGTCCAGTTCATGCCGCCTCTCCGGATACCAAATTGACAAATATCTCCTCCAGGCTCGATTGCCGTGTCTGCACATCGCGCAACACCAACCCGGCCTGCGACACGTCATTCAAAAGGGTCGTAATGCCTGTGCGATCCGCATGGGTATCGTAGGTATAGATCAGGCTATCCCCGGCGCCATTGAGGGTCAGATTGTGGTTGGCCAAATCATCGGGAATCTTGGCGATTGGCTCGGTCAGCATGACGACAATCTGCTTTTTGCCCATCTGCGCCATAAGCGTGTCTTTGTCCTGCACCAAAAGCAACTCACCCTTGTCAATGACGCCGACGCGATCCGCGATGGCTTCGGCCTCTTCGATATAGTGGGTTGTCAGAATGATGGTGACACCGTCCCGTTTCAGCTCGGCCACGATTTCCCACATATCCTTGCGCAGCTCGACATCCACACCTGCCGTCGGTTCATCCAGAAACAAAACACGTGGTTCATGCGCCAGAGCCTTGGCGATCAGCACGCGGCGTTTCATGCCGCCCGACAGCTCCTTGATGGGGTTCTTGCGCTTGTCCCATAGCGAGAGCTTGCGCAGAATGTCCTCGATCCGGGCGTTGTCTTTGCCCAGCCCAAACAACCCGCGTGACAGCCGAACTGTGTTCCAGACCTTTTCAAACGGTTCCAGCGCGATCTCTTGCGGGACAAGCCCGATCATCCTGCGCGCTGCGCGATAATCCGACTGAATGTCGTGCCCGCCGACTGAAACCGCACCGGATGTTGGCGTGGTTATTCCGCAGATCGTCGAGATCAGAGTGGTTTTCCCCGCCCCATTCGGCCCCAGAAGCGCAAGAATTTCGCCTTCTTCAATGTCCAGAGACACACCTTTCAGCGCCTCGAACCCATCGGTGTAAGATTTGCGCAGATCTCTGATGGATAAAATGGTCGTCATATCCGCTCCCCGTTCTGGCCCAGACCCTATCGCCCCGAACACAGGGATAACAGGCCCATTCCGTACCATGTGATGAACAACTGCCAAAAGGAAGACCGTCCTCGTCGGCAATCATCCGGCTTGCAATCCCGACACCAGCTAGCAAACTCTGCCGGGAACGGAGGGCCCTGATGCTGAACGGAATACGTGTTGTCGAACTCGAAGGTCTGGGCCCCGGCCCGTTTGGTGCCATGTTACTGGCAGATCTGGGCGCTGACGTGATAACAATCCACCGCAAAGGGGGCGCCGCAACACCGGGTATGCCGGAACGTTCCCTGCTGGACCGCGGCAAAAGATCCATCGCACTTGATCTGAAGGACGCCAATGATTTGGATATCGCGCTTCGCCTAATCGACACAGCCGATACGCTGATCGAAGGATTCCGTCCCGGTGTGATGGAAAAACTGGGGCTCGGCCCGGATGTCTGCCTGACCCGCAATCCAAAACTGGTCTACGGGCGCATGACGGGCTGGGGGCAGGATAGCCCGCTGGCCGACACGGCGGGGCATGACCTGAATTACATCGCCCTGTCCGGTGCGCTCTGGTATGCTTCGCATCCCGGCCATGCACCGCAGACCCCGCCAACGTTGGTAGGTGATATCGGCGGTGGGGCCATGTATCTTGTGGCGGGCATTCTGGCCGGGCTGATCAATGCACAGCGAACTGGCGCAGGTACTGTCGTTGATGCGGCAATCTATGACGGCTCAGCCCATATGATGAACCTGCTTATGACAATGCGCCAAACCGGCAACCTGTCTGAAACCCGGGGTCAAAGCCTGTTGGACGGTCCCCACTGGAGCAGCACCTACGCCTGCGCCTGCGGCGGCTTTATTTCCGTGCAATGCCTCGAACCAAAATTCTATAAGCAGTTTCTGAACTTACTGGGCCTCACAAACGATACCGAGTTTCAGCGGCAATACGACCGTGTTCTGTGGCCTTCGCTTTCACGCCGTCTAACCGACATCTTCGCCAGTCAACCGCGCGACCATTGGGAGGCCCTGTTTCGCGGAACAGATGCCTGCGTTGCTCCTGTCCTCAGCCCGGACGAAGCCCGCTCACACCCGATGAACCGCCATCGCAACAGCTGGCAGGATTTTGACGGCACGTTCCAGGCCGCCGCCGCCCCACGGTTTTCAGGCCATGACTGGACCCCGAAACCCAGCCCCAAGCGCGGCGAGCATACTAATGAGATCCTCGCAGAGCTCGACGGCCTGCGCTGATCCGTACTTCATCTGGCCCAAAATATCCCGGGGGGTGGATTGGCCTCAGGCCAAGAAGGGGGCTGGCCCCCTTTAACCTGCTTACTGCCCGCGTACCGTATCGATCATCAGCCGAACATTCTCAGGATCGGCATCCGGCGTGATCCCATGTCCCAGGTTGAAGATGTGCGGTCCCTTAGAGAACGCCTCGACAATCCGCCGCGTCTCATCCACCAGAGCCTGCCCACCGGTCACCATATGCGACGAGGCCAGGTTTCCCTGTACACAACCATCAATCTGTACATGTCTGGCGGCCCAATCGGGCGACACCGAATTGTCCAGCGCGACGCAATCCACACCCGTCGTCTTGGCAAACCCGACATACCCCTCCCCCGCCTCGCGCGGGAAACCGATCACCGGGATGCCGGGGTGACGCTCCTTGATGGCCTGTGTAATCACACGACACGGTTCCACCGCGTATTTGCGAAACGCGTCACCTTTCAGGGAACCCGCCCAGCTGTCGAAAATCTTGACCACCTCGGCCCCAGCGTCGATCTGAGCTGACAGATACTCAATTGTTGCCTCCGTGATGCGATCCAGAAGCGCCTCGAATAAAGCAGTATCGCTCTCTCGCAGAGCGTGAGCTGGTCCCTGATCGGGTGTTCCACGCCCGGCGATCATGTAGGTCGCGACCGTCCAGGGCGCGCCGGCAAACCCGATCAGCGCGGTCTCAGACGGCAATTCTCGCGACAGGAACCGAACCGTTTCATAAACGGGCGACAATGTCTCATGAATCGCGTCCACCGGCTTCAGCGCTTCAAACTCGGCTTGCCGCGTGATCGTCGACAAACGTGGGCCTTCGCCGGTCACAAACCACAGATCCGCACCCAACGCCTGCGGCACCAGCAGGATATCGGCAAACAGGATCGCAGCGTCAAACCCATAGCGCCGGATTGGCTGCAATGTGACTTCGGCGGCCAGTTCCGGGTTATAGCATAAAGACAGAAAATCCCCGGCCTGGGCACGGGTGGCCCGGTATTCCGGCAGATACCGACCCGCCTGGCGCATCATCCAGATTGGCGGCACATCCTGTACTTCACCCGCCAGCGCCCGCAGCAGCTTCTTTGTCTCGGCCATATTCGCCCCCAATCTTCCGGTTTTGGCAACGGGTCGTCCTTCGGCGGCAATTTGTCAAGCTCAGCCCCCATTGTCAGGGCAATGTGACGCGACTAAAGCTGTGCACATGACTTTGACCCTGCCCACTCCCGCATCGCCCCTCAGAATTGGCACCCGTGGTTCACCGCTGGCTCTGGCTCAGGCCTATGAAACCCGCCAACGCCTGAGCGATGCTTTCGATCTGCCCGAAGCGGCCTTTGAAATCGTCGTGATCAAAACAACCGGCGACAATCGCGCAATGATCGATGCGGATCGTCCCCTGAAGGAAATCGGCAACAAGGGCCTGTTCACCAAGGAAATCGAAGAGGCGATGTTGCGCGCTGAAATCGATATCGCCGTGCATTCAACGAAAGACATGCCTGTTGAACAGCCCGAAGGGCTGGTTCTGGACACATTCCTCCCGCGCGAAGATGTGCGTGACGCTTTCATCTCACCGCGCCTTAACTCAATCCACGATCTGCCCGAAGGGGCCGTTGTGGGCACCTCGTCTTTGCGGCGCCGGGCACAACTGCTGAATCGGCGGCCGGATCTGAAAGTGGTCGAGTTTCGCGGGAACGTGCAGACGCGGCTGAAAAAACTGGAAGCCGGGGTCGCGGATTGCACTTTTCTGGCCATGGCTGGCATTCGCCGTCTGGACATGGACGAGGTTCCAGCCAACGCCATTTCTCCGGATGACATGCTGCCCGCGATTGCACAGGGTACCATTGGCATCGAACGGCGCAGCAACGACATGCGCGCAGCTGAAATGCTTGAAGCGATTCATCACGCGGAAACAGGATGGCGGCTGGCCGCCGAACGCACCTTGCTGGCCGCGCTGGACGGGTCTTGCGAAACTCCGATCGCCGGTCTGGCAGAACTGGACGGAGACAACTTAAGGCTGCGCGGCGAAGTCCTGCGCCCCGATGGATCGGAAACCGTGAACAGAGATGTGACCGGTGCTGTCAAAGACGGGCCGGAAATGGCCCGCGCGATGGCGGCGGAACTGCTGGAACAGGCGGGTCCGGGTTTTTTCGATTGGAAAAAATCAAATTAAATTGAGGCAGTGTGAACTTGATCACTGTGGCTGCCAGGAATCTCAGGCATTAATGTGACATACCGATGAGGAAGTCGGGTCAGTCTCGAAAGTATCGAAAAGTTTTCAGATTGCCGGTGATTTAATCAGTATTCGAGGGGGCGAGGCTGACCCCCGACTTCCAAAGGTAGCGGGTCGCTGTTGAATTCAACGGCGACCCGTTTACGTTGTATACATCCAACCTTCAGGAAATGGCATCAACAGCGTGACGGACAGCGTGGCGGGTCTGTTCCAGATCCGCATCGGTGATCGCCAGCGACGGATAAAGCTTGCCCGGAGACTTGAAGATTCCATGGGCGCGCAGCACCGCATTGTAAGTGGCGTTACGCTGTTGATCATCATGGTTTGCACTGCGATAATCACGGCATTCAGCGTTGGTGAAATAGATGTCAAACAAAGTCTCGTCACCGCAAATCCGATGCGCGATGCCCGCTTCATTCAAGGCGTCCGACTGAATCTGCTGCAAGTGTTTTCCAATTGCGCGCAAACGCTCATACGCGCCGTCACGCCGCAGAATCTCCATCGTCTTCAGACCAGCTGCCGAGGCGACCGGATTCCCCGATAGGGTCCCCAACTGCATCAGCCAACCTTCTTCCCCGACCTTCGATTTATCGAAATGCTTCATGATCTCGACGCTGGCACCGAGCGCAGCCAGAGGGAAGCCACCGCCCGTGATCTTACCCAAAGTGCAGATATCCGGTGTGACCCCGTATCGTTCCTGCGCCCCGCCATAAGCCAGCCGGAATCCGGTGACAATCTCATCAAAGATCAACAGCACACCATGTTGATCACACAGGGCTCGAAGGCCCTGCAAATATCCTGGTATTGGCGGGATAATCCGTTGTAAAGGCTCGACCATAATCGCGGCAACGTCGTCATTTTCATCCAGCAAAGCAGCGACGGCTTCCAGATCGTTAAAGGGCGCGATCAGCATTTGCTCGGCCACGCTGTCGGGGATACCGGCGCTGTCGGGAACTGCCTGCGGGAAATTGACTCTGCGGCTTGGGGCAAGGCTCATCTGCGCCTCGGCGCTCATACCGTGATAACCGCCTTCAAACTTCAGGATCTTGCTGCGCCCGGTATAAGCCCGCGCCAGGCGAATCGCATACATGTCGGCTTCGCCGCCCGACGCGACAAAGCGCACCTGCTCGCAGCAGGGAACGGCGTCGATGATCGCTTCGGCCAGTTCGATGCCCTTGCTGTTGTTTGCAAAAAACGTCATCCCCTTGGGCAGCTGTTCCAATACGGCTTCCATCACCTCGGGGTGGCCATGGCCCAGCAGCATCGGACCCGACCCGATCAGATAATCGACATATTCGTTGCCGTCCTCGTCCCAGACTCGGCTGCCTTCACCACGGGCGATGATGATTTCGGGATCAAAGTTGCCAAACCCCCCGGCGGGCAGAACGTCATTCGCGCGTGCAATCCACTCGGATTGTGTTCGGATTTTCAGCATCTCAGTCGATCTCCATAATTGGGGTGCCGAGAATATCGAGGTCCGGCACAACACCTAAACCCGGACCTTCGGGCGGAGCAATCCGGCCGTTTTCACGAATTGGTGCATCAGGACACAGATGTGGGGCCACGTAAGAAGACAAGTCGCACGTGTTCATCAGAGAACCTTTCGGCGTTGACGCCGCAAAGTGAAGTGAAGCCGCAGTAATAATACCAGACCCCCATGTGCATTCCGCGCATATCTCGGCGCCCAGATGCACGGTCAGATCCCGAGCACGACGCATTGCCGACAATCCGCCGAATTTCGAAAGTTTCAGCGCCACTGCATCCATGCACCCCAGTTCATGCGCACGCATAAGCGAGGCAAGATCAAAGGCACTCTCGTCGATTTTCATCGGAAGACCGGTAGCCTGACGGACAGCGGCACAGTCTTCCAGCGTTTTGCCGGGCTGTTCCAACATCACGTCCAGATGTGCCACCGCACGCCCGGTTCGGGTCGCCTGCAAGCGCGATGCCCCACAATTCCAGTCACCATATACCAACGGCCCGGTTCCCACGGCTTCGCGCACTTTGATCAACCGTTCGGCATCCGCCTGCCAATCTCCCTCGACGCCCAGCTTGACCTGAAACTGGCGGATGCCGGTTTGAAAAGCGGATTTGGCAATGCGCGCCATCTCGTCCGGTGCAATGCAAGTAATTGAATGATAGAGTGGCATATTTGCCTGCGTTCGCCCACCCAACACCGCATAAACCGGCAACCCTGCCGCCTGACCGAACAGGTCCCAAAGCGCGATATCGACGATTGATTTCGCGTATTGATGCCCTTGCAATAGCCCGTCCAGCTTGCGCATTGGGGCGTCTATACCAAAAGGAGTGATCCCGAGGATTTCAGGCCCCATCTCAGCAATGGCTCCCGGCACCCCATCCGCATAGGCCGGCAGGTAATGCGGGATCGGGCAGACCTCACCCCATCCCCTGTGACCGGTATCCGTTTCAAGGCTCAGAATATGGGATTTCACAGTGGCACAAGTCTTGCCGTCAGCCATGTGGTACGTTTCGTGACTTGTCAGATCGACAGACCAGAGCGTTATCTTGTTGATTTTCAAGCGTATACTCCCACTGGATCACCTAATGTGCTTTCATCCGGATGAACGCCAAGTCCAGGCTCTTCTGGCAGGTGCAAGTGGCCATCAACATTCCGAGGCCCACGCCCCCCGGCAATATCGACCGTGATCATGTCCTGACAGGCCCATACTGCAAGGCAGTTGTTATCCGGGATGGTCGCGGCCAGATGCAATGCTTCGGTATCGGCCAGAACCGTACCGCCAGTGGCCATTACGAACATGTCTATCCCATGGGCCAATGCGATATCCCGAATGCGCGCAGCCTTGGTCAGCCCGCCGACGCGGTTCAACTTGATCCCGAAAATCTGAGTCAGACCATCGCGGGCGATAAGGGCCGCATCCTGCAAAGTCACAAGGCTTTCGTCCACTGAAACGGGCGACGAATGAAGCCCCGAGATTGCAGCAATGTCATCCAGCGTCTCACAAGGTTGTTCGAACATGACATTAAGTTCCGCGCAGGTGCTCATCACACGCAACGCTTGCTGACGCGTCCAGCCTCGATTGACATCATAAAGAACGATCTCGCCGGGTCGCCGAATACTCTCGACATCGCGAACACGCGCGATGTCCCGTTCAACGTCACCGCCGATCTTTACGGAATGGGCGATGTAGCCCCGCTGGCGATAACGCTCTATGACCGCGCGCGTTTCGTCGACGGTTTTCGCCCCGACCGAGGACGCAATCGGGCGCGGTGTCCGCGATCCACCCCCCATCAGATCGGCAATCGGCACGCCCGCCGCCTGACCCGCGATATCCCAGCAGGCCATATCAATTGGGCTTTTGGCATAAAGGTGCCCGGGCAAGGCAAGATCCATCGCCCGTTCCACCTCCAAAACCCGTCGCGGATCCAGGCCCAGAATGAACGGCGCCATCGTTTCAATTCCAGCGCGGATACCCGGTCCATGCGCGGGCACATAGGTATGGCCCCATGGGGTCCCTTCACCCCAGCCAACAAACCCCGCATCGGTCTCGATTTTCACGAGTGTCGCGTCAAGGGTTTCGAATTTCAGCCGCCCACCAGACAACCAATATGGATGCTCAAGCGGGAGATCGATGTTATATACAGTGATAGCTTTGATCTTCATGCGATATCCATCCGGGGCAAGTCACCCATGCCTTCACCGCGCCACAGGACATAGGTCAGGATCGGCTGATCTGTGGTGACCATGGCATGACTTTGCCAACTTGCGTGCAAGCGCGTTTGATTGGCACCAATATAAGTTTCGACCCCATCGACCTTGAACAACGCACCTCCGCCAAGAACGAGGTAGAGTTCTTCGGCCTGATGGCTGTGCCAATCGTAATTCAGGCCAGCCCCCCAATACGCGATGTAGCCGCGCAGCAGGGTCGAGTGAAAATGTCCGGTTGGACCGAACAGCTCATAATAGCCGTATCGGTTCAGGAAATCCGCACCAACTTCGTCTTCAGTGTAGGTGTGTTTCCAATGTGCCAGATGCGCCGTCGCTTTGACCGCCGTGATCAGGTCACGGGTTGGCGCGTCTTCAACAAGGTCGAAGGCTGCCACCAGTCTCGTTGCGGGAATGGGTGCGGGATCCAACCCCGTCGGGGTCAGATTACCCGGCCAAGACGCGAACGCAGCCAGATCCGGATGCGCATGGTGCATTTGCCGGGCAGCTTTAAGAACATCGTCAAGCGTCATGGCATCACCACGATGTTGCCGGCGTGCTCTTTCGCAATGAACGCGGCTTGCGCATCTCGGAGATCCTCCAACGGGTATGTCGCGGCAAGCGCTGGCTGGATCTCACCAGCCTCGATGTATGTTACGAGGTTCTTCATGACCTGAGGGTCAATGACGGTCGAACCGGTGAAGGTCAGGTCGCGCAGGTAGAATGTGCGCAGATCAAGTTCGACGATCGGGCCTGCAATTGCGCCCGAACAGTTATAGCGGCCACCCCGTTCCAATATGTCGATCAGGTTCGGCCAGTATGGTCCGCCCACGACATCTGCGACCACACTGATCTTTTCTACGCCCAGCGCCTCGCGCAGGTTCGCAGGAGCGCGTGGCAGAATGACGTCAGGGCCAAGCCTGGCCACGTCCGCGTGTTTGGATTCGGATGCCATCGCGATCACCCGTGCGCCGCGCCGTTTGGCCAGTTGCACAAGCGCACCGCCCACACCGCCGGAAGCACCTGGAACCAAAACCGTATCCTCGCCGGTCACATTGGCACGGGTCAACATGCCTTCGGCGGTGGAGTAAGAGCAGGAAAAAGTTGCCAGTTCAGCATCCGTCAGGTTCGAGGTGATTGCCACAGCATTCACCGCCAGAGTTGTCGCGTATTCGGCAAAACCACCATCCCGTTCCGAGCCGAAATAACCAGTCTTGTCCATATTGTCGGGTTCCACCGGGTCGCGCAGCCAGCCATCCGTGATAACACGCTCACCAATACGCCCCCGGTCAACACCGTCGCCGACGGAAACGATATGCCCGCAGATATCGGCCCCTTGAATTCGCGGAAAGGTGATCGGATTACCGCCCCAGGTGGGATCTTCTTCGCCAACCTCTTCAAACGCACCACCGGTCGTTGCGGCTGAGACCGTCTTAGAGTACCAACCCGACCGCGTGTTGACGTCCGTATTGTTCAGCCCACATGCCGCAACCTTGATCAGCACTTCACCCTCCGCAGGTTCAGGACGCGGCCAGTTATCGTGCCAAACTATCTGCTCTAAACCTCCATGGCCCATCGTGACCATGGCTTTCATTGTGGTGGGCAGGTTCATCAGGCGGTCTCCACTACTGCGTCTATGCGGGGCAGCAGGCTGTCTGGATCGTAGGCGGGCTTATCCAGTACTCGGGCCGGACGCGGCTTGCCGTGAATCACGACCTCCAATTCGGTTCCCGCTTTTGCTGCTTCGGGTTTGATGTATGCAAAGGCCAATATCTTACCGACCGTGTGACCGAACGCGACCGAAGCCGTCGAGCCTATGACACGCCCGTCCAGCATCACCGCCTCGCCTCCATGGCCGTCAATTTCGCCATCCGGCTCGATTTGCAGATAGGCACATATCCATGGCAAATCGGCGTTCAGCGTCTTGTCCCTGCCCAGGTAGTCCTTGCCCGTACGGGCAAAGCGCAGCGCGTCAGCTTCGGCCAGCGTGACCTCGTTGGTCAGCTCACCTGCCCCTTTGAAGCCCTTCTCCATCCGCATCACGTTCATGGCGAAACTGCCATAGTCTGCGATGCCATACGCCTCGCCCGCAGCCCATAGCGCATTGTAGACATCAAGGCAGGCGGCGTTGGGCATATGCAGCTCCCAACCCAGTTCACCCGCATAAGACATGCGAAACGCCCAGAGTTTATGACCGGCAATCGTGACCTCTTGCGCCGACAGCCAGCGGAACCCGGCATTGCTCAGATCGGTATCCGTACAGCGCGCCAGAACTTCGCGTGATCTGGGGCCGTTCAGCGACAAGGCAGACCAATCAGAAGACAGCGCGGTGATCTGCACATCTTCACCCTTGCGCTGATGCGCCAAATGATCAAGCAAACGCTGTTCGAAGAACGCAGCACAGACCAGATAGAAGCGGTCTTCGGCCATGCGGACAATCGTAGTCTCCAACTCAATCCGGCCACGGCGGTTCAGCATATGGGTCAGTGTGATCGAGCCAACCTTTTGCGGCATCCTGTTAGCAGTCAACCGATCCAGCAGAGTATAAGCATCGGGCCCCGATACTTCGACTTTGGTGAAGGCAGTGACATCCATGATCCCGACACGTTCCCGCACGGCTTTGACCTCGGTCGCGACCATATCGTCGGCAGGAGTGCGGCGGAAGGAATAGTGATCGCGTTGTTCCACGCCATCGCGGGCGAACCAGCGGGGGCGTTCGAAGCCATAGACCTCTTCATGTACCGCGCCTTTTGATTTCAACAACTCATACAGTGGCGACGGCTTGATCGGACGCCCTGCAAGTCGATTGAAGTGTGGAAACGGGATTTCGTGACGTAAGCAATAATCTTCCTCGGCCTTGATCACCTGCCAGTCTTTGCTGGCATAGCTGCCAAAGCGGCGCGGATCGAAATCCCGCATCGAGATATCGGCAGCCCCATGCACCATCCAGCGGGCCAGTTCACGGGTCAGACCCGGCCCCCAGCCGATGCCGATCTGCGTCCCGCAACAGCACCAGTAATTTCGCACACCCGGCGCAGGACCGATCAAGGGGTTGCCGTCCGGCGGATGTGATATCGCCCCATGCACATCACGTTGAATGCCCAGTTCGGAAAAAATCGGCATCCGGTTCAGACTTTCCTCAAGCCATGGCATTACCCGGTCATAATCCGCGTCGAACAACCAGTTCTCGTACTCCCAAGGGCAATGATCATGCCAGACCGAGTTCGGATTCTCTTTCTCGTATATTCCGATCAGGCCGCGCTGCTGCTCCATCCGGATATAGCCCGAGACTTTGCGGTCATCGCGGATCACCGGCAGTTCCTTGTCCAAGTTCTGGAATTCGGGCACTGGCTCAGTCACGAAATAATGGTGCGTCATTGACGTCATGGGCAGTTGCAGCCCGGACCATTCGCCCATCTGGCGCGCGTAGGTGCCGCCCGCGTTCACCACATGCTCACAGATGATGGTGCCCTGTTCGGTCTCAACAATCCATTCGCCGTTTGCGCCCTGCGTGATGTTCGTCGCCCGGCAGCTGCGGAAGATGCGCACGCCCTTCTGGCGTGCCCCGGCTGCCATCGCCATGGTCACATTGGTCGGGTCCACATGCCCGTCATCCGGTGTATGCAGCGCGCCCAGAACACCTTCGAGGTTATAAAACGGATGCAGTTCAGCCACCTTCTCGGGACCGACAAGTTCGATATTGAAACCCAGCGACCGGCCCACCGACAGGGTATGGCGCAGCCAATCCATCTCATCCTCGGTATATGCGAGACGGAACGAGCCGCAGCCATGCCATGTGACAGGCTGACCTGTCTCGGCCTCAAGCAGGCCGGAATACAAACTGATGTTGTAATCGACGCATTTGCCCAGACCAAAGCTTGAGGTTGAATGCGTAATCTGCCCTGCCGCATGCCATGTACTGCCGCTGGTCAGCTCGGCCTTTTCCAGCAGAACAGTCTCTTCGCCCCAGCCTTCATGGGCCAGATGGTAGGCCAGACCAACGCCCATGACGCCGCCTCCGACGATGACCACGCGTGCGTGTGACGGCAGTTCATTCCCGGACATGATTTTTCCTCTTCCCGAGTCGCTTTTCTGCTCGACAGGCTAATTCCACATTTGTACCATCGTCAATCATGAATGACACAAATGTATCATCAACTGTTCTGGACCGCCTGACCGAAGAGTGGGACGCCCTGACCCCTGAGGCGCAGAAAGCCGCGCGTTACGTTCTGGAGAACCCTACGGATGTAGGGGTCTCAACCGTGCGCGAAATTGCCGAGGCGGCAAAGGTCAAACCCAACACATTCGTGCGCATGGCACGGCAAGTGGGGTTTGAAGGGTACGAAGATTTTCGCGAACCCTTTCGCGACGCGATCCGAAAAGGGCGCGTGTCGTTTCCAGACCGTGCCAGATGGCTTCAGGACATCGGCAAATCCGGTGAATTGGGCGGCCTGTATGCCGATATGATCGGCGCCGCGATCCGGAATATCGAGGAAACATTTGCAGGGATCGACGCGAACCGCCTGAAATCTGCTGCCGAAGTCATCTGGAATTGTCGCCAGATTTTCACACTCGGCGTGGGCGTCAACAATTCCAACGCGCGCAACTTTACCTATCTGGCTTCGACCGGGATGAAGCAGTTTCATGCAATCCCCCGCCCCGGTTCAACCCCGGTAGACGATCTTGCATGGGCGGATGAACAGGACGTGCTGATTGCGATCACCTGTCATCCCTACCGAACCGAAGTGATCGAGGCGGTCAAACTGGCACGTCAGCAGGGCCTGACTGTCATAGGTATCTCAGACAGCCCGGCCAGCCCTGTGATCCGGAACGCCCATCACGGGTTTGTCGTCGCAGCAGATACGCCGCAGTTTTTCCCATCATCCGTTTCGACCATCGCGCTGCTGGAAACGCTGCTGTCTTTCGTGATCGCGGTATCCAGCGACGAGATCGTCGAACGGGTCGAACGTTTCCATCGTCGCCGCCATCAGCTTGGCATCTATGCGGAGGAACCCGAATGAATGTACCCCTGACCCATTCACTGGACGCGCGCTACTATACGGATCCCGCCATTTTCGAGAAGGAGATACAGGGGCTTTTGGCCCGAACATGGCAGTTCGCAGGCCATGTCGCGCAGGTTCGGGAAACAGGGGATTACTTTGCTTTTGAGATCGCCGGGCAAAACCTGTTCTGCATTCGCGGACGCGATGGCGAAATTCGCACTTTCTATAACGTCTGCCAGCACCGCGCGCACGAAATGGTCTCGGGCGCAGGAAACACCCGCGTCGTCGTCTGCCCTTACCACGCGTGGACTTACGAGTTGTCCGGCCAGCTGCGCGCGGGTCCAAATATCAAATCCGTCCCCGGATTTGACCGCAGTGCAATCTGCCTGACGGCGGTCCGGACCGAAATCTTCAATGGGTTCATCTTCGTCAATCTCGACGAAAACGCAGCCCCGATGGATGACTGGTATCCCGGAGTGCGGCAGGAAATCCGTACATTTGTCCCACATATCGACGAGCTTGAGCCGCTGGAATGGGTCGAGATCCCTGAACACTGCAACTGGAAGGTCAGCGTCGAGAATTATTCGGAATGCTATCACTGCCCGACCAACCACCCGACTTTTGCTGAAGGTGTCGTCAAGCCCGAAACCTACGACATCCAACCCGATGCAGGCGGCGGTTTCGTGCTGCGCCACACGACCGAATGTCAAAGTCTCGACAAGATGACTTACCCTATCGACTTGTCGGTGCCTCATGCGGGCGAATACCAATCGTGGTTCCTGTGGCCTATGTTTTCGTTCCAGTGCTACCCGGGCAATGTGCTGAACACATATCACTGGCGCGCAAGTGACACGGATCACTGCACCGTCTGGCGCGGTTGGTACACCGAAGGTGGTTCGGAAAGCGCGGTGATCCTGCAACTGGCCGTTCAAGACAGGGAAACAACGGTCGAAGAAGACATCCGGCTTGTGGAATCCGTGCATCGCGGCCTCAGATCGCGCGGTTACCGCCCCGGCCCGCTGGTGCTGGATCCGGGTTGCGGTGTGATGTCTGAACACTCAATCGCGAAGTTGCAACAATGGATGCGCGAGGCCGTGGAATGAAACCCGCCCCAGGCAGACATAACCTGTTTGCCCTGCCCTTGAGCGGATAGATCAACCACGCTGATGCCCAAGGAATGGCACCTTTGCGAAGTCGACCGGTCCTGGCCTAAAGCCACGTAGGTATATCGAGATAATGGACCAGCCACACCGGTTAAAACAGATGTGCCACTGGATAATTTCGCACTACGATCCCGCATACAACCACCACCTGACACGCTGACAAACCGGAGACCCGCAATGGCCGACTTATTTGACGAAGACCTGTTCCTGAAAGGGTTGGAACAACGGAAGAATACACTGGGCGCGGACTATGTGGAAAAGAACCTTGCAGCAGCTGACGATTTCACCCGCCCGTTTCAGGAAGCCATGACCGCCTGGTGCTGGGGTTTTGGCTGGGGGGATGACGTGATCGACGCAAAAACGCGATCGATGATGAACCTGTCCATGATCGGCGCTTTAGGAAAGATGCATGAATGGGAAATCCACTGCCGCGGCGCCATCACCAACGGGGTCACCAAAGAAGAAATACGCGCCATCATCCACGTGGTCGGGATTTATTGCGGCGTTCCGCAAGCATTGGAGTGTTTCCGCGTCGCCCGTAAAGTGCTGGAAGACAAATAAACGCCATCAAAGACCAGCTTCGGCCAACAGTCGCGCGCCTTCGTCATAGTATTTTCTGTTTTTGAAACAGCCGGGCCAGGCCCAGCGCTCGGCCGTAAATCCGGGCTGCAATTCCAGGATGCGACGGGCGTGCCGACGTGCCAGTGACTGGTTGCCTGCCGCAGCGGACAACATGCATAACACGACCCGCGCCCGCACGCTGCCGGGGTCCACTCGCAAGACATTATGCGCGTGCTGCCATGCTGCCTTGTCTTCCGAGAGGGCAAGGGTCATTGACAAGTTCGCCTCGATCCAGATCGGCGGGTGCGGAGTTAACGCAAGAGCTTGCCGATACGTGGCTATTCCGTCCTCAAGCCGGTCGTCATACATCAACAAGACACCATAATAGCCCAGCAATTCGGGGCTGCTGTGGAACCGCTCAAGAACCTTGCGCATCAGCTGGCAAGCCTTGGCAGTATGGCCAGCAACATTTTGGGTAAACGCTTCGAGCGCGGCACAATAGGGATCCGCCGGGTGTTTTTCACGCATGATGGCGCAGTCGGCCTCGACCAGAGCCAGCGTTTGTTCCGGCGAATCTTCCATGCCCAACCGGATCAGGTCCAGGCGGCAGAAACCGACAGCGATCCGCGCAGGCAGATAGTCCGGATCGCGCTGCAAACAGACCTCATACTGGCGGATGGCACGAAACAGGCCGTCCTTGGTCGTAAGGCTTTCCTGAATGCGGCCATTCTGAAATGCCGTCCAAACTTCGGTGGATGTAGCGTGTGCTGACCAGATATCGGACCAGTGACCATCCCGCAGCCGCAACTGAAGCGCTTCGACAACTTTCATTGCGATTTCTTCAACGGCGTCAAACGTATCCTTTTCCCGAAACCGGAAACGTTCGGTCCACAGGCACACCTGATCCACAGTTGACGTCAATTGTGCTGCCACGCGCAGCCCTTCGGCCCCTACCACGCTGCCGCTTAGCATATAACCGTCGACAGGCCCTTCCTGTCTTCGCGCATCGCGCAATTCAATGACATCCGACAACGTGCCCAAAAGGAAAAGCAATTCGTCCCGGATCGAGGCCGCCGCCACGTTGATGTTGTTATCGTCACCAATTACTTCAAACGGCTCGACAACAATTGCTGGTCTCTGGCGCCCCCAATGGGATGGAAAGCGCGCGCCAACCGGAACGGGCGCGTTTTCATCAAAACCAACATCCCAATAAGCTTGCCGTTCAACGGCCAACCAGTCTTCAAATTCCGGGTCTGCAACATCCAACCCTTCCAGAAGCTCGGCGCGATCCGGTTGAAGCGGTTCATCAAACAAATCAATTTCAAGCGCTTTCAGGTCGATGGAGACATTCTCGCGCCCGATGTCCAGAAACCCCAGACCGAACCCGGCCAGATGCTTGGTCAGGATACTAAGTTCCTTGCGCAACGATGCCGCACCCTGTGCGGGTGAGCTTTTGCTCCAAAGCTTGTCTTGCAGCCAGGCCCTGCTGCGAACAGCATTTTTAGATAACAACACCAAGGCGAGAAGCGCTTTCGCCTTGGTGCCGCGTGGTGTTGCATCCTGGCCGTCGTCGCAAATCACCTGAAACGGACCGGTCAGGAATATCTTGGTTTTTGCCTTACTCAAATAAACTCCTCAGGCAAGTTCAGACACTGCGGTCAGGAACCACAGCCATAAACGACAATGCCACCCATCGCTTCATAGGCCAGCTTGCAGCACCATGACTGGTGATCGGGATTTGGGTCTGGCTCTTTTTCGCTCAGATCGGGGATGACAATGTGAACCCTGTCCTTGGAATCATAGACGAACTCCACCGCAGGATTACCGACATCCGAAAGGATGTCATGTATCTTCTGCTCAGACGCATCGCGATCTTCTGGCGACCCCAGCGCGTTGCTCCGGGCGGCGTTCAAAACTTCACACCCAAGATCCTTAAGTGTGTATTTCGGATTAATAGTCAAACGAGCCATACTAAAAGTCCTTTCTTAACAACCACAACCATTTGTATAACCCGTTACATACCTATCCGGAAACAAAAATGACCGACGCGCTGATTGAACTGGCCGAAAACGCAGGGCTTATTTCCAGACCTTCTTTTGCTGAATTTCCCAAAGGTGCTCCGATCCACACCGCCTTTCGCATGATCAATTTGCGAAACGGAACAGTGCCACCCGCTGGCGCAATGAAACATCGCGTGTCCTTCGGCACTGCGCGTAACCGGAACGAAGCCGCACGGCTTTCGGGTTTCGAAGCGATCGAACGTTATGCGCTGCAATACAGCGCGGATTCGCCTGAAACCCGCGAGAGCCTGATTTCATCGGACGGTGCCACGCATTTTCTGCCACGTGATGCCCTTGCTCTGGGTGCGCCGGGCAGCGACGGGCAGATCACGTCGAAGGGGGGCGCAGCGGGACCAACGCATGAGGCCGCTGCGCTATGGGCCTCGCTCGAATGTCTGGAACACGCGCTTGGACCACGTGGGTTCGACCAGGTGTTGCCCGAAACAGCGCTGCCGCGCGATCTGACCCGCTGGCTGAACACCTACCTGCGCAATCTGAGCGTTCACCTTCGCGTGGTTCCGGCGGTCGGCTTGCTACTGCGTGCGGTCTGCGCCGATGCGGATGGCGGGCGGCCAACCTATGGAACGGCTTTTTCCGCCGATCTAGCGACAGGTGTCTGGCACGCGGCATGCGAGGCGGTTGTGTCCTGGCGCAATATGGTGACGCTTGACCACACCGGCGTGACAGATGACGCGATGAATGAGGAACAGGCACGCTTGTTCCGACTGTATCGCGGCGCGCAAACCGATCGCCCGCCAACTCCGGCATCCTCTTTCGATGTGGATGCCTGGCAAAGCCCCGGCCCGACGCTAATGGCTGTATTGACAGCGGCGGCCAACGCTGCCGGGCGTCCGATTGCCATATTCGATATGACGGCGCCGGAAATACCTTTGCCCGTGGTCAAAGCCGTGCCGGTTTGAAACCTTTGTCAGTGACTGAATTGGCGAGTTAGCGCTACGTTGCCAAAGACCTCGGTTTCGGTCCGGTCCGCAAATTCAGAAATCTGTTTGCATCGTTTGGTTTCTGGAAGCCCACAAACGATGTCGCCTGGATCAACAGGCGGGACTTCAACAAATTCGACCCTTGTGATCGCGCGTGGTTTGGCCGCTACTGTTATCAAGGGGCCAACTTCGATCAGGCTGGCAAGCGCGTAACCCGACACAGGCCGTGCGGTTGGCCCTGTTCCCATGGTGATATCGTCCAGAAACCGGGGATCATCGTCGCCCGGCCCGAACTCAAGGCGCATGGGCATTCCAGCTTCACCGCGCGGATAACGCACCCAATCTGTCGGCACATTCACCGCATCCACGAAGAGTTCGGAAATGTGAAACGCCCGAAAATAAAGCCCCAGAGGATTCACGAATGCCATCGCACGCCCTGTCGGTGTCGCCGCGCCCATGGAGAAGGCCAGATCAAGGGCTTCACCCGCCAAACCAGATCCCGCATGGCGACAATACAGATCCTGTCGGTTGGCAAAATGTAACACCTCACAAAGCCGCGCGGGCCTTCTGCTTTCGCCATGGCCGACAACATAGGGGAATGAGGAAAGATGCATTGTGGCGATCAGGTCGCTCAGGCTGTTTGTCTCTGTGGTCATGAACAAAGCATGTTCGATATTCAACGGATGCTCTGGTGGATGGGCAAAATCTGTTCCCACCAGTCTTTTGTGAAAACGAGCGATGCGTTGAGGCACATCCATCTCGCACCAATCTGCTCGCGAAACCTCGAACAGCTCTTCGCAGGAATATGAACATCTGGATACGGTTTCGACGACCGAAAGGAAGTGATTCAGATCGAACACTGCCATGGTTCTCCACCACTCCATCAGTTCGGTCGTGGCGACAAAGCGCTTCGGCCGCATTTTGCCGTCGGAATCGGGACGTAAAATCAGCACATATTCTAAAAATTCATTGTGCAGTTCAGCCCGGCTTGCCCATCCCTGATCCGAAAGACTGGCGGCCAGCTCCTCGCCCAGACAATCCCGGGGTTCGCGCGGGTTGGCAGACCATTTGAACCCCGTCGATATCTGACCGTCGAAGATGTCGTCTGGGTCCATGACCAAGAACGGGCTCACTCCATTGCCATCGAACATCCCTTCAATTCTCGAGTTCCAATCCGACAGGGCAGCTTCACTCACCCCCCTATCGGCGCAACCTGGCGATTGAAAAACAGCCATCACCGAACACCGATCCGTATCTGAAATGCAGGGCTGATCTGCCATCAATAATTGCCACGGCAGTTCCAGCCTGGTTCGAGAGATCATCATCGTTGACGGGCACGGAAGCATCATGAAAAAACTCCCTCCGAAAAAATCTGAAACCTCATCCGCCCCAACCTGCCTGCTCTGGCAGATGGCGGGTCCACCACAACTCAGGCGAACTATTGGCAACGTGGATTTCACTGCCAGAAGACCGATTACCCAAGATGCTGAGATGATCGCCGTCAAAAGTCTCAAGCGACACTTTCGATGACGCCGGTGATTTTGCCATATGCTCTGCCAGTATTCCGACCGCGATACGCTCACCCATCCGGATACTGTCGAAATAATCGCTGTAGAAATGAACGCCCGCCAAGTTGCGCCCAAGTGCAATATTCGCAGCGAGCTTGTTTAACTCGCCATTTAGCGTCAGGCAGTCTGCACTGTCTTCCGGTCGGGTCGAGTTGTTCAGGGTCTTACCCCCCGCAGCTGGCACAAGGACCCGAGGCAGACCAGCCGCAGCCAAAGATACCCGTGATCCATCCAAAGCGTGCGTTCTGAAGAAAGCTTTGAGCACAGTGACGCATGCCCCGGCAACGGCACCATGAGCCGCCCCATAAGACGGGTGCATTGGCGAGCCTTCGGGATAAGCAACCGGCAGCAGCAAGTTACGGTCATTTTGCGGCAGGCCCTTATGGGAAATGGCGTTATGCGCAAACCTCTTCACCGAAGGCGAGGCGGCGATTGCATCCATAAGACTGAAACCTTCGCTTGCCGCAGCTTCGAGTTTTCTCAGATGAGCCGCGGCAAATGACTCGGCCGCGCCAAGAGTTGCGCCGTGACCGTTTGCCATCAAACTCGTCACACTGCCCAGCTTTTCAGGCCGGGCACGATTGTGCACCTGAAACGTCTGACGTTTCGCGGCCCTCAGGGCCCGTGCCCCGGCTTCCGTCAGCAGGGACAAAACATGCGCGCCGCCCCAGGTAGAGCCAGGATCACGCACACCGGCATATCCATCCTCAGGCAGACCTTCGTCTGTCGGAGTGCCCTGTCCAAGCATCAGCAGGCAGGCATTGAAAAAAGTCTGATAAATTCTGTCAAAATGCACGTAAGAGGCAAGGTCGCGCGGTGTTTCAATGAATTTCGTTCCGTCGCTCTCAAAGGCTTGTTCGGCCGTCGTGTCCGCCCCGTTCTGAACGTCCAGCCACTCAGCCCAATCCCGCAGATAGTCCACGCCCGCCGCCTGCGGCAAGATCTTCTGGTCGATCCTCAAAGCGCCGAAGGGAACAGGCCCGGCGGCCATTGCCAGCGTCAGCTTATGCTTCTGCCGGCGCGCTTGATCTGCTGTCAGTGGATCGTGGCCTTGTACCAGGAACTGCGACAGATACGGCCCCTGCGCACAGCCCTGCGAGCAACCACGAAACAGGGTTTGAGGGGTCAGGCCGCCACCATCCCGAACCCGCCGCGCCGCCGAAACCTTTCCAATCTCAGCGCCATCGGCGTCCCGAGGGCTGCCATCGCGCCGGAACCATTCCAACTGACCAAGGGCACCAGCCACGTTGGCCGCATCACCGACACCATCCCTGATGGATTCGAACGGTACATCCCGCAGAATGGCCATCGCGTAGATCTCGGCCATCTCCGCCGCCAGCTCATCCGAGCCAAGCCGGGGCGCGGGGGCAATACCCAAACCCCCGGCGTCACATCCGTTGAGACCAAGCCGGTGGCCCAGGATTGGCCCTTCCCACGCACGCCACCTAAATTCACCACCCTCTGATGGCGCGGTGCGGAAGGGCCCGGAGTAGGCTGGCATGTCGAACAACGCCAACCGATTGCCAAAATTGTCGGTGCAGGTCGGATCAGCCACTTCTTCCAGAAACTCGGTATAGACCTGCGCGTCGACAATTCCGTTTACGTCATGACGCAACCCCTTCGAGAAATTCGTGGGCCATGTTCCTTCAAAAAGGTCCGATTCACCGTTGTGATCCTTGAAAACCTCCTGAGAGGAACGCGCCAACACACTCAAACGGCTTCGACCCCGGCCTACCTTTTGATGGGCTTCATAAGGGTTCTGCCATGGTTCAGACGGAACGGTATGTTGCGACATGATGTTCTCCTCATCGACACCAGAACGAATCGCATCACGGCGTTACCGGATCGTGACTTCCAAAAAGGGAATGTGTTTTCTACTTTTTTTCAATAAGTTGCCAGCTTCACGCCGGCGTACAGAACGCTATCACGCAAAAAACCGTGACCCGGTCTCACGTTGCAAAGCCAACCGAGCACTTGAACGCCGCTGTAGACTTGCCACGTCTCAGATTCTCGCAAACCAGGCCAGATGCCACAGGCAAGGCCCGCGATTCTAAAGACATTGCGAACTGCATCAGTCCGGAAGAAAGTGAACCAGTTCGTACCAATGGTGGATGCAAACCGGTGCGATTCCGTTCTATTTCAAAGAGTTCGGATGGATCTGTAAAAAAAACCAAACACTGCGGAATTGACCTTGTATTTCCGTTGCTTGCACGGATATACCCGTCGGCGGAGACGTGGCCGAGTGGTCGAAGGCGCTCCCCTGCTAAGGGAGTAGGCCCGGAAGGGTCTCGAGGGTTCGAATCCCTTCGTCTCCGCCATAAAACCGTATAACTTATTGATTTATATATGTTTGATGGCTTAAAGTAATTTCTTGCCATCATAATTGCCACCAAAGATACTTCTATTGATTGCAACAAAAAGCAACGTTTTGCTGTTCCGTCGATTCTTAGACTGACGTGGTTCTCATTCTGTTGGGCCGTTCTGCTTCTTCGACGATGTTTCGTATCGGTTGCGATGCCGGACGCAATGCCGACCTCCAAGTATGGAAAAACCGAATTCGCACAGAATTCTCTCGAATTCTCATGCGGATCGGGAAAAAATCTGCTATACGCAAACCATACAACAACATGCACCCGAGTTGCCTCTGCCGGACCAGTTGAACTGTCCGAAGCGGGTAAAATTTGTATGCCTAAACTGGAGATCTGCGATTGTGACTGCCCCCGCGAATACCCTCTACCTTTCTGTTGACCAGGTTGCGCATCGTTTTGGCGTATCCAAGGACTCGATTTGGCGTTGGAAGCGCAAGGGCGACTTCCCTGCGCCTGTGAAGTTGGGTGGGACTACCACCCGTTGGCGTCTTGCCGATATCGAGGAGTGGGAAGGCCAGCTCGCGTGTGGTCTCATCTGTAGCCTGGATTTCGATCCGAGCGCCCTCTTGGCAAGCTGACAACCGGCTCCTTTCCATCATCATAAACCAGCCCCGAACCTCAGCGGGGCGCGGTGCCCTATGACGGCGCGGCTACTGTCGCGGCGATCGCCCCTTCTTGTCCAAAAGAGACTTCACAATGACCGATCAGAACACCCCTTTCAGTGCCGACTCCTACATTGAAAACGTCGTGCATTTTCCCTCGCGTGCAGGGTCGTCGGCAAGTGCTAAACCGGGCGCAATCATTGAGGTGACTCCCGACGGTATGCCGAGTAATTTCTCACTGAACGCTGATGGCATCTACCAGTTGCGGCCGGGGGAGGATGACGACCTGGTGCCGGTGCGGATTTGCTCACCGTTGATTGTCAAAGGGATGTGCCGGTGGCCGAAAATGGGTGGCTGGGGTCGCGTCGTGTCGATCGAGGATCCGGACGGGAATTGGAATGAGGTGATCCTTGAAGCTCGGGATGTTTCGAAGAAATCCGCCGCGGCACTGAGTCCCTTGTTCGATCGTGGGTTGGAATTGGCGCCCGTAGAGAAGGCAGTGCAGGGCGTGTCAGAGCTGTTAGCGACCTGGAGGCCGGCGGCACGGTATCTGCGCTCGGATCGGCTGGGATGGGCTGATAGTAGCTTCAGCGCCTTCACACTGGGGGATGGCCGAGTGCTTGGCGAAGGACTTGTGGTTACCGATACCGTTTCGGATGATGTCGCCGCCGCGATGCATGCAAGGGGCAGCCTGGAAACCTGGCGAGCGGCTGTGGCAGAGCCCTGCATCAGTAACCCGCTGATGATTCTGGCGCTGTCTCATGCATTCACCGGGCCGCTCCTGTCGGTGCTGGGGCGCGACGGCGGCGGCTACCACCTGCGTGGCGCCTCCTCTCGCGGAAAATCTACGCTGCTGGGGGTGGCTGCTTCGGTTTGGGGGGCACCGTCCTTGGTGCAGAGCTGGCGCGGCACTGACAACGGGATCGAAGGGATTGCTGCGGCCTGCAACGACAGCTTGCTGGTGCTTGACGAGCTCCACCAGGTGGAGCCGCGTGTAGCGGGAGAGATCGTCTATATGCTTGCCAATGGTCGCGGAAAGATGCGCATGGGTTCCAACGGCAAAGCCCAGCAGACCAAGCGCTGGTCAGTGCCAGTTCTCTCGAGTGGGGAGCTTTCTCTTGAGGAGCATATGGCGAGTGGTGGTCGCACCATGTATGCCGGTCAGGACATCCGTCTCATCGACCTCGCGGCCGATGCCCGACAGCATGGTGCCTTTGACTGTTTGCACGGCGCGACAGACGGACGGGCATTTGCTGAGCAAATGCAGCGAGCGGCGCGCGAGAACCATGCTGTGGCCGGCCCTGTGTTCGTCATGAAACTCATGGAAAGTCTGAACCAGCACGACAAGCTTCAGCGAGTTTTTGATGGTTTCTGTCACTTGTGGGGGAATAAGGCTGATCTTCCACCCGACGGTCAGGTCCAGCGCGTTATGGGGCGGTTCGCTATTGCTGCGCTTGCTGGCGAGACTGCGACGAAATTTGGGCTCACCGGCTGGCCCTGCGGCGCGGCGCAGTCGGCTGCGTTCGAGCTCTTCCAGGGCTGGCTCGATGCGCGCGATGGTGCCACCCGTGCCGAGATCAACGAAGCTGTGGAGCGGACCCAGTCCTATGTATTGAAAAACCTGGAGCGTTTTGCAGTGGTCGGCACTGGAATCGGTGAGAATCTTGACGGCTGGCGGGATCAGGACTGGTTCTACGTCACACCTGAGTGTTGGCGTCGGATCCATCAAAACGGCGATGCGGTTGAAATTGCGCGCATCCACAAAGCCGCCGGCCTTCTGAAGACGCAAAAGGGGGATGGGTTGCAGTTCAAGATGAGCCGCAAGGTGTCTGGCCGCCCTAACGTATATGCAGTCAGGGCTTCGGCACTTGTTAGCACTGAGGGAAGTTGAAGGACGATATTGGAACCGGTGCGCACCAAACAGACGCGTTCCGGTTTCGACTTGGACCACCCGGACCGGAAGCCTCAACATCGATATGATGGTGTATCAGGATTTGCCCGGTCCGAGCGGTCCGAGCGGCCCGAGCGCTCCAATCATCTTAGTTCCATCCCGCCACTCGTTCCCATTCTCATCGTCGCTATAGAGAAGACGTGCAGCGCATGCTGCGTCACATCTGAGAAGGTAGCGATGACTATGAAACCTTATGTTGACACCCGGCTGGCGAGGTATGTTGACCGCCGGGTGCTTGAACTGAAGCCCCAAAAATCCCAGTCGCAGATAGCCAGCGAGGCAGGCTTTCCGAACCCGAATATGGTGACAATGATCAAGCAAGGCACGTCAAAGCTGGCGTTGGATCGTGTGCCCAGTATGGCGCGCGCTCTGGATTGCGATCCGGCATTTTTGATGCGCCTGGCCTTGGAGCAGTCTGCTGGCGACACGGCGGCCTTGGCCATTGTTGAGGTGTTCGGCACCCCGGTCACGGCGAACGAGCTTGGTTGGCTGCAAGAGATCCGTGACGCATCCAAAAACGACGTTCCGCGGATTACCAGTAGAGCCCGTGCCGAGATCAGGGCAATCTTTGAGAGGTAGGCATTATGGAAGGCCAGAACGATCTAACCCCTAACGAGCGCGCCTGGTTACGCTTCTTGCGCGAAGTGAGTAACGACAGCGACCCCAAGCCCACATTGCGCCGGGTGCATCTCTTGCGTCGCCTTTGTCGACCTCACAAAGAAAAATGGAAAGGTTTCTCGAGATAGCGACGAGGAATGGCTGGTCCGCCTTGCCTCGCCGGATCCCGCGCAACCTCAGAGGTTGCATAAAGTTGACAAAGGTTTACATCGCGACGGCCGGGATGGACGGAATGTAAACCTTTCACCCCTCAAAACAGCCGATTTCGGGCCAAAAGGTTTACACTAAGTTTACATTAAGTTGACAAATCCGGACCGAAATCAGGTTTTTTCCAGAAAAATGTAAACCTTTGATCGAAACAAACCCAATAAAACATGGCTCTCCGGAATCTACATATCCCAACACAGGCCAGAAAAGCGCGCGCAGCGACGAAACACAGGCCATCTAACACCTGACACACAGAAGAAGACGGACGCAACTCAGGCCAGAGCACAGCGCTCCAGAGACAAAACCTCATACAGTGCATAAGCACAGGTCTAAGCCAGGCAGTGTATTGAGCGTCTCCGAAGCAGAGAAACCGACGATTGCTAATTGTGGGGGAATAGTCGTGAATAGTGAGCTGCACCGCGTAGAGGCTGACTGTGCCTTGATATACAAAGTAGTGCTAGGTCAGCCCTAAAAGCTGGTTGTCTAATAGAGAGGCTGGTGATGGGGAGATTGTAGGGAGGAGCTCTCAGAACCGAGAACTGTTCCCGAGCTCCAGTTCACAGGTGTGATGGATGCTCCCCAAACAGAACTGAATTAGATCAGCTCAAACTTAAAGAATGTGAATTTGGGCATGATTTAGATCCGATCTATCGCGTATCACGTCATAAGCAGCTTTTTCGAAGGGTCATAACTTGGACAAACTGTCAGTCATGCAAGCTTTTCGCCGTATCGTTGAACGCGGTAGCTTTGCCCGTGCGGCGGAAGACCTTGGTGTTTCTCCTGCGCTTCTCAGTAGAGAAATCAAGCTTCTGGAAGAGAGCCTGGGAACCGTTCTTCTCACCAGAACGACGCGATCCATGTCACTGACGGACACCGGCAGTCTCTATTACCAAGATGCAATTGGAATTCTCGACGCGGTCGAAAAAACGGAACAGACCATCAGGGAAGGCTCAAAAGCGATGCGTGGGCACCTTCGGGTGAATGCGTCAAGTTCCTTCGGCCAAACCGTTATCGCACCGATGCTTCCAGAGTTCTTGGAAACCTATCCTGATCTGCGATTTACGCTTTCGATGGACGACAAGGTGATCGATATGGTCGAGGGCGGGTTCGATCTGTCGATACGCATCCGTGCCGCGATGCCGGATTCGGCACTTGTTGCCCGACGGATTGGCGTGATGCGGCAGAGAATATTTGCGTCTCCTGACTACTTGGAGCGATGCGGGACACCGACCCAGCCGGCGGATCTAAAAAATCACGCGATCATCGGCTTTTTGCTTGCTGATCATTTGTCGAGCTGGAAGCTCTCGGCCGCCGAAGGTGTCACAACATTAGAGCTTGATCCGCGCGTGCGGGTCGGCAACAGCCTCGTTTTGCGAGATCTGCTGATAGCGGGGCAAGGTATCGGAACACTGCCCGAGTTCGTCTCTGACGCTCCCGAAGCCAGCGGGGCCTTGGCGCGAGTTCTTCCTGACCACGAACTGCCCGCGCCGGAAGTATTCGCCGTTACAGCATCTCGCTTGGGAATGGACGCAAAGGTTACAGCCTTTCTTGATCATCTGCGCCTGGCTCTCAGGTCCTGACATTATTCAATACAGGTAAAGAGTGATGTCAAAGAGCGCGACTTAATTGGCGGCGCAACAAATTCCATTCTCTCAGGGAACAAGTCGCAGCCCTGAGAGGTATCCTATGTCACGTATTCTCGTTCTCTACTATTCAAGCTATGGCCACGTCCGCGCATTGGCCGGTGCCGAGGCCGAAGGTGCCAGAAGTGTTCCCGGCACCGAGGTTGACGTCCGGCGCGTGCCCGAAACTGTCCCTGAAGAAGTCCGCCAGCAGGCCGGCTATGTCGTCGATGATACGCCTGTCGCCTTGCCGACAGATCTGGAAAACTATCATGCAATAATTTTAGGAACACCGACCCGATTTGGCATGATGGCTGGCCAAATGAAGTCCTTCCTGGATCAGGCCGGAGGGCTTTGGGCCAGGAATGCACTGGTTGGTAAGGTCGGAGCGGTCTTTGCATCAACAGGTTCGCAACATGGCGGGCATGAGGCCACCCTTCTGACAACGCAAGTCCCGCTTCAACACTTTGGGATGCTGATTGCCGGAATGCCCTACACATTTGCTGGCCAGACTACATCAGAAGAAATCATTGGCGGCGCACCATATGGTGCCGGAACGATCGCCGGTGCTGATGGTTCCCGCACGCCTACCGAAACTGACCTGGCCGGAGCGCGTTTCCAGGGCGCGCATGTTGCAAGGATTACAGCGTGCCTCGCTGGATCAAACCTCCAAGCGGAAGCAGCGTAACCCGCGCGCCTCTGACGTCTCACTCAACTTTTCCAACGCCTCAGCCGGGAGACATACCATGTCACGCTCAACCGATATTCTGCTCACTTCACTCGCCCCAGCGGTATGGGGAAGCACTTATCTGGTAACTACGGAAGCGCTCCCGGCAGGCTATCCTATTACCCTGGCTGCGTTACGAGCTCTGCCTGCTGGCTTGTTGTTGCTTGCAGTGACGCGCTGCGTTCCACCACGCGAATGGCTCGGTCGAACTTTCGTCTTAGGCAGCCTCAATTTCGCTCTGTTCTGGGTGCTCCTCTTCGTTGCTGCGTATAGGTTACCCGGTGGTGTGGCCGCCACCCTGGGATCGTTGCAAGCAATGATCGTGATTTTGATGGCGTGGGGATGGCTGGGAACCCCAATCCGACTTGGTGCACTCGGCGCCGCCGCGACTGGCGTAATGGGTGTTTCCCTGCTGCTTATCGGACCAGAAGCACAACTTGATTGGATCGGTATAGCAGCGGGTTTGGGAGGAGCCGCGTCAATGGCTGCTGGCACTGTTCTCAGCCGGAAATGGCAACCTCCGGTCTCGGCGCTTAGTTTCACAGCGTGGCAATTAACAGCCGGTGGTTCGATACTGCTGCCAGTTGCACTGTTCCTTGAGCCGCCTCTACCTGCGCTCAGCGCGACAAATGTCGCCGGCCTTATTTGGCTTGGCTTGATTGGTGCTGCAGCTACTTATGCTCTTTGGTTCCGGGGTATAGCACGTCTGGAGCCCAGTGCAGTCTCGATGCTCGGCATGATGAGTCCTGTTTCAGCTGTCGTGCTCGGCTGGGTATACTTGGGGCAAACGCTTAGCCTCACTCAGTCAATAGGAGCAGCCATAGTTATTGGCTCTGTTGTGGTCGGCCAGAGCGTGAGTCGAAGGGACAATTCGGGTGTGAAAAAATGGAGACCAGCAACAGCTGGATCTGCTTGATGGGTTTGAGTCGCAAACAATGGGCCCGATCACGCAAGTGGGCGAGGAATGGCTCAGCGCCTCGCTCATGCCCGTTCGCCAGACCTCTAGAATGTCGAAGTCCTAGGTTTTCCCACGCGCAGCGAAGGGGATGGGTTCTGGTGCCGCGGCATCTGGACGATCCAAACCTCCCTTAGCTTTTGTTGCGTTGTGGGCGATCGATCCAAAGCGCTGAGAGCGCTCAGGGCTTGCGTTTCTATTTCAGTGCTGTCGTGATCAAAAACTACGTTGGATGCTGTCAGCGAGCACCCTAGCCAGCCCAGTGATCTTCCTCGGCGGGAAACGGAACCGACATCAGCTCCTAGCGCTGGTAACTCCGAGCATACGATTAGCTCCTAAGCACACCAATTTGACATCAATTTATCGGATTAAGGAGTGGCAAGATGCTGATCCCACGAGGGATGAAAGCACTGAATGTTCAGTAAACGCTTACTTTGAGGCGTTTTGCCGCCCATCGCCGCGCCTGCGACCGCGGATCGCCCTAATAACTAGGGGAACCCTTCTTCTTATACACCATACCTACACATCACACACTAAGCATACTCCTCACCTTGCATCACGCTGAAGACAGATGCGCAGGCGTCGAGGTCGCGGCGCTGGCACAATACGTCGAACTTGATCACTCGGCCCCTAATTCGCTTCGCGCGCTGAGCCTATTTCCAGGAGAAGCAGGTCCATCGACGCTGTAGTTCATCAAGCGCTTTCCCGACCACGTCATTCATCTCCTTCCAGCTTACCAGTCCTCGGCCTTCCAAATCATTCTTGCGGCCCATTTTCTGGCCGCCGCGTCGCCGCTCCTCACGTTCCTCAAGCGCTCGTGCGCGGTTCCTCAACTCTATCCCGTAGACGCCGCGTGTCCGCATCTGGATTTGTGCGTCGTCAAATAAGTGTTGAAAGGGCTCAATCTCAGCGAGCTTGAAAGAAAGAAAGGGCATGGCCAATTTTCGGAACGAAACAGACGCCAGGTCGATCACGTTGTCTAGCCCTTCCTTTCGAAGTGTGTCACCTCCGGAAATCGTAACCTCAATCCGTGCACGGCGCTCTGGACCTTGCAGGTCTTCCTTAGTTTGCTTTCCAGGGTTTCGACGGTTGGCGATCTTGTGCTGGATACTGACCTGGTATGCTGAGTTTTCGGCGCCCTTCCAGATTGTCGAGTTCAGGTAAAGATCTCGTCCGGGACGGGTGGCCAGCAAGTGCTTTCGAACATCCGGATCGTCGAGGTCGCAATCAGAGCCGGATGTCGTTTGCCTCTCCTTCGCGAAGAAGTAGTCTGTCTTCGCTTTATTATTGGCTTCCAGATAGAACTGTCTCGCATCCGCATTACGTGGAACAGGCAGACAGTGACGATGAAAGAGGCTGTGCTTTGCCCAATGATGGCGCTGTAGTAGCCCAACCATCTTCTCTCGGAACAGAATTGCCTCTTCCGGAAATCCGCTATTGCGCGGGTAGAAGTCGATGGAAATCTCGATCAGATGAAAATTGACCTCACCATCGATCCCATGGGCGTCTCGGATCACGTTAAGAATGACAGAAAGCAATTCCGGGTCGGGATCTTGGATCAAGACTGCGAAATAGTGACCTAAAGGTTTCGTGGAGTTTAGTCGCGGAAGAGAGGCGCGCCAGTCTCGCTTGTTGATTTGCTTTCTTAAGTCATGTGCGAAAATCTTTGAGCCCGTCGCCTCGAAAATCTTATTGTTGAGATAATGAGGTGCCGTTGGGGTCGTTGTCTTAACCAGGAGCACCAGCCGGTCGACCAACGCCTCGACCATCCAGTTGCCGCGTATGGTGATTTCCGGGACCAAAACGATCTTGTCTTTCCGACCCTCGCGGACCGTGCCGCTCGTTGATGTAGAAGACACCGAAGTCGGCTTGTATCGCAGTCGGGATGGCGGCAGCGAGCTTCCGGTGAGGTTGCGATATTCATCCTCCTGCGCAGACGACGAATAACGTAGCTCGATATCGAATGGTGCCAGATCTGCCGGCACTGGCGTCACTGACTCCGCCATCGCGGAGACGTTCGCTTCTGGTCGAGGCGTGTTTTTGCGGGATATCGCCTCCAGAACTCTCGTGATTTCCTGCGATTCCCAAATCTGCTTGCCGTCAACCACAAAGGCTCCGGACTGCATGTGCTCTAGGTAGGCGGATAGGATACGCTTCATTGACCGCAGGCGCGTATCGAAAAACGAAGGGTCTTTCAGATCACCGAACATACCTTCCCATCGTAATGCTAGGTCTCGTTTTGTGATTTCCTTCTTGCGACTTTCCCGAGTGGCATGGGCGAGGCCGAGCTCTTGGAGTTTAGGGCGGACTCGCAACTCATTCATGGCAATTGCGACGCATTTCAGGATCACGCGTGGGTCCGGCTGCTTTCCGCCATGTTTCTTCATCCCGGCTTGTCCTTCGAGAAGAAGCCAGCGTCCGAAGGCGGCGAGTTCCGCGTGCCTGTGAAGCTTCCCTTTTGACGAGATTGCACCCGAGAGATTGGCCGGCGTGTTCTTCTCGGCATCTGCTTTTCGCCGAGCCACGGTTGTGTTGAGGCGAAGAATGAAGCTTTGATCAGAAATCTCTTCTGAAAGCTCGCCGATTTCGAACAGGGCGGAGGCGGCCGCAAGACGTTGGGCGCGTGGCTTGTGAACGGCTTTTTCCGACGCAGTATTGCTATTGGACATGAGGATGTTCTTCATCTGGGACGACAGCGGTCTATGCCGCTGGGCAGCTATGCTCAAGCTGCACTGTCAAATTTCTTTACGCCGAGAGCCGCATTGCGGCGGGCAAGCGATCTGACGCGAAGCAGCTGCAATCGTGCTTGCGCTTCCGATCGCGACGTAACATCCTATACGAGAAAAGAATTTGCGGCATTCATGAGCAACAACGACATCAAGAGCTCGGGCAGTTTTGTTTGGTCAATCGCTGAACTTCTCCGATGCGATTTCAAGCAATTCGAGTGTGACAAGGTCGTGTTGCACTTAGTGGTGTTGCATCGTCGCGATTGCATCCTGGCGCCGACCAAGGATGGTGTGTTCTCATTGGCTGAGACCCTCCCGGTCGACATGGACGAGATCGTCCGGTAGCAGATCCTCTATGCCGCCAGCGGCGATCACGTCAGCGCCTACAACACCAGCCGATTCACTATTGCAACGATGCTCCAGCAGCAGGCGAGTAACATCCACAAGAACCTCACCGACTTCATCACCAAGTTCTCGCCCACCTACGGCAACCGGGGCACGACCGATCGCAGCCTCGGCCGAATCGCGAAAGAGATGGACGAAGCCGGTTTACGGCCGCCACGCTGATCTGAGGCCTATGGCGAGTTGGAGCGCGCGGACCTGATCTGTTTCAAGGTCAACTCGGTCACCGAGCTCGATCGCATCCTGGATCATCAATAGGTGGGGGCATGAGCGCGCTTCGCGGGATGTGATATGACAAAAATGGGCGCAAAGGAAAGGCGGGCCGTGGCCCGCCTTTCAATTTGGTGCAATCGAGTGCTTGTTAACGGCTCGACCACGAATTCTGAATGTTGTTGGATATTATCATTTCCCAGCTATTGCTGCAATATCATCTTGCAGTTGAATTGTTTCTTCAGGAGATTGTCTCCATTCGGAGGGTAATTTTCATGCGGCTTGGTCTCGATATTGGCACGAACTCCATTGGCTGGTGGCTCTATGCAACCGATGGCGAAAACATTACCGAAGTTATCGACGGTGGGGTGCGGATATTCTCAGACGGAAGGGATCCCAAATCCAAGGCTTCGCTGGCCGTTGACCGACGCGCCGCCCGGGCCATGCGTCGGCGGCGCGACAGATACCTGCGCCGCCGCGCGTCGTTGATGCGCAAGCTCGCCGACGCCGGGCTGATGCCTGCCGACCCGGTCCAGGCCAAGGCGCTTGAACTTCTTGACCCTTATGAGCTTCGCGCCACCGCGCTCGATGATCCGTTGCCCCTGCACCACCTTGGCCGTTTGCTTTTTCACCTCAATCAACGGCGCGGTTTCAAATCGAACCGCAAGACGGATCGCGGCGACAATGAAAGCGGCACGATCAAGGATGCCACAGCGCGGTTGGATCAGGAAATGGCCATCAAGGGGGCCCGGACCTATGGCGAGTTTCTTCACATGCGCCGGGCCGCCGCCCCCGATCCGCGCCGTGTGCCGTCGGTGCGCACTCGGCTGACTGTTGCAAAACGCGGCGGGCCGGATACCAAGGAGGAGGCCGGTTACGATTTCTATCCCGATCGCCGCCATCTGGAGGATGAATTCGCGCAGATATGGGAGGCGCAGGCGGTGCATCAACCTGAGGTGCTGACGAACGAACTGCGCGAGGCGGTTTTCCAGACGATCTTCTACCAGCGCCCTCTCAAGGAACCCGAGGTCGGCCTTTGCCTATTCTCGGGCCATCACGATGTGCCGTCGGACGAGCGTCGCCTACCCAAGGCGCATCCGCTGACCCAGCGCCGCGTCCTCTACGAGACCGTCAACAACCTGCGCATCACCGTCACTGGCCGTGAAAGCCGCCCGCTAACGCGGGAGCAGCGGGATACGATCATCCACGCGCTAGACAATAAGAAACCGACCAGGACGCTCGCCTCCATGGCGATGAAGCTGACCGCACTGGGCAAGGAGGTGAAGCTTGCCCCGGGGGAACGCTTCACGCTGGAAACGGCCAACCGTGACGTCATCGCCTGCGATCCCGTGCGCTCCTCTCTGCGCCATCCGGAGCGCTTCGGGCCGAACTGGTCGACGCTCGATCCCGACACGCAATGGGAAGTGATACGCCGCATCCGCGCAATGCAAAGCGAGACCGAATTCGCTGCGCTGGTCGACTGGTTGATGAGCACACACGGTTTGGAACGCGCGCAAGCCACCGCCACCGCCAATGCCCCCCTTCCAGAGGGCTATTCCCGCCTCGGGCCGACCGCCACGCGACGCATCCTTGCCGCGCTGCAATCAGATGTGCTGACCTATGCATCCGCCGTTGCAGCCTGCGGCTGGCACCATTCCAATCATCGCACCGGCGAAGTTCTGGATCAGCTTCCTTATTACGGCGAGATCCTCGAGCGTCACGTCATCCCCGGCAGTTTCGAAGCCGCCCGGCACGATCCGGTCAAGCAGGCCGCCGACTACTTCGGCCGGATCACCAACCCCACCGTGCATATCGGCCTGAATCAGCTCCGCCGCCTGGTGAACCTCATCGTCACCGTCCATGGCAAGCCCGACCAGATCGTCGTCGAACTGGCGCGCGAGCTGAAGCAGTCGGAAAAGCAGAAGGCCGAGATCAATCGCAAGAACCGCGACAACCGCGATAACGCCGAGCGCCGCAGCGCTCAGCTGGTCGACCTAGGACAGCCGGATACAGGCGCCAACCGGATGCTCCTGCGCCTCTACGAGGATCTCGGACCCGCCATCGGCCCGCGGCAGTGCCCCTACACTGGCAAGCCGATCAGCGTCGAGATGCTGTTCAACGGCACTTGCGATATCGACCACATCCTGCCCTATTCCCGCACCCTCGACGACAGTTTCGCCAACCGCACTATCTGCCTGCGCGAAGCCAATCGCAGGAAGGCGAACAAGACTCCGTGGGAAGCCTGGGGCGATACTGAAGAATGGGACGCCATCGAGTCCAACCTCAAAAACCTCCCCGACAACAAGGTATGGCGCTTTGCCCCCGACGCAATGCAGAGGTTCGAGGGAGAGAACGATTTCCTCGACCGAGCTCTCGTCGATACGCAATATTTGTCACGGCTGGCGCGGACCTATCTTGACGCACTCTATACCCAAGGCGGCCATGTCTGGATCGTGCCCGGTCGCCTGACTGAAATGCTGCGTCGCCACTGGGGGCTGAATTCCCTGCTGCCCGACAGGGAAGGTGCCGGCAAGGCCAAGAACCGCACCGACCACCGCCACCACGCCATCGACGCCGCCGTCATCGCCGCCACTAGCCGCAGCCTGGTCAAGAAGATTGCAGACAGCGCCGGACATGATGAGGAAGACGGCAAATCCGCGGAGGAAGTCGCTCGCTCTACCCCCGAACCTTGGGAGCACTTCCGCACTGACATCGGCAGCCAGTTGGATCGCATTATCGTCTCGCACCGCGCCGATCATGGGCAGATCGGCAGGACAGCGCGAAAGCAGGGACGCGACAGCACCACCGGGCAGTTGCACAACGACACTGCCTATGGAATCGTCGATTCGCAGACTGTGGTCAGTCGCACGCCGCTCCTATCGCTCAAACCTGGCGACATCGAGGTCACCACCAAGGGCAAGAACATCCGCGATCCGCTGCTTCAGCGCAAACTCGCCCTCGCCACCATGGGCAAGGACGGCAAGGTTTTCGAGGGCGCCCTGCGCGCTTTCGCGGACCAGCCCGGCCCCTATCACGGCATCCGGCATGTCCGCCTGATCGAAAGCCTGCAATCCTCGGCTAGGGTCGAAATCGACGGGCCGGACGGCACCCCGATCAAGGCCTATAAGGGCGACAGCAACCATTGCTATGAAATCTGGCGCCTGCCCGATGGCAAGGCCGTGGCCCAGGTGATCACCACGTTCGAGGCGCATGGCAACACGAACCGGCGCCCTCACCCCGCCGCCAAACGCCTGCTCCGCATCTTCAAACGCGACATGGCGGCGATCCAGATCGGGGGGCAAACGGTGATCTGCTACGTGCAGTCGATGCACGTGAAGAACGGACTCTACATGGTGCCCCATACTGAGGCCAACGCGGATGCGCGAAACCGCGACGGTTCCGACCCGTTCAAGTTCTACCAGATGTCCGCCAACTCGCTCCTCAAGGCGCGCATCCGCCGTGTTTTCGTGGATGAAATGGGTAGGTTGCGCGATCCGGGTCCCGCAACCTGATCTTGCTCAGATCCGGCAAGGTTCGCGCGAATCGAAAAATTGTGCCATTCTTCCAACGTGTTGGGAGTGCAACAAATGGATCAGATTATAGATATCACCACCGACGGGCGCCACCTGTCGCGCGATCGGGGCTTTCTCAAGGTGTCGGAAGGCGGTCGGGAAATCGGTCGCACGCCGCTTGACCAGATCGCCGGTGTCATCGTCCATGCTCATGGCACCACATGGTCGACCTCTTTGCTGACCGAACTGGCGGATCGGGGAGCGCCGGTGGTGCTCTGTGGGGCCAACCATGCGCCCCGTTCGGTTCTCATGCCGCTCGAGGGTCACCATGCTCAAGGCGGCCGGATCCGTGCTCAGTGGCAAGCAAGGCAACCCCTAATCAAGCAGGCCTGGAAACAGGTCGTCACGGCCAAGATCGCCATGCAGGCCGCCGCCCTCGCCGCCATGGGAGAGACCGACGCACCGCTGCGCATGATGCTGCGCAAGATCACCTCGGGGGACAGCACCAATATCGAAGCTCAGGCCGCCCGCCACTACTGGCCTCGGATGATGGGAGAGGCGTTCCGCCGCGACACCGACGCCCCCGATGTCAACGCCTTGCTGAACTATGGCTACACCGTGCTGCGCGCGGCTACGGCACGTGCCATCGTCGCCGCCGGGCTGCATCACTCGATCGGATTGCACCACTCAAACCGTGGCAATGCCTTCGCCCTGGCCGACGACCTGATGGAGCCTTTCCGTCCGCTTGTCGATTGCGCCGCGCGTCATATCGCGCTGGATCACGGGCCACAGGTTGACACCCTCGCCAAGCAGACCCTCGCCCGTCTGATCGCCATCGACCTGCCTCTTGGCGACGGCCTCACGCCGGTCTCGGTCGCCTTGACCAAATTGGCCACATCGCTCGGGCAGAGTTTCGAGGCAGGAAAGCTGTCCCTTGCCTTGCCGCGTCCGCCCGACACGCTCACACTCGCGGGGCTGGGCCGATGAGCGTGAAACCCGAAGTTCTATCAGGATACCGGATCATGTGGATACTTGTGATGTTCGACATCCCGACCGATACGAAACCGCAGCGCAAGGCCGCGACCGATTTCCGGAATTTCCTGCTGGACGAGGGGTTCGAGCGCAGCCAGTTCTCGGTCTATGCCCGCTTCGTCAACGGCAAGGAGTCCTTCCAGACCCGGGTCAACCGAATCGGGCGCAACCTACCGGAGATGGGCGACATCCAAATCCTGAACTTCACCGATCGGCAGTATCGTGATATCGTCCACTTCTCGGATCAGGGCCGCCGCAAAGCCCGCGAAAATCCACAGCAACTGGTGATGTTTTGACCGATTCGCGCTGGAAATTTCAGCTAGTAGCCGAGAATGCTCCTGTAAAAACAATAACATCCCCGGCGATCTAGCTTACCCATTCAGAATTCGAGGTCCAGCCGCAACATGCGTCGGGTTTGAATCCCGAAGGCTTCTAGCTTACCCATTCAGAATTCGAGGTCCAGCCGCAACTGATGCCCATCAGGTAAGCAACAAGGGAGCAGCTTACCCATTCAGAATTCGAGGTCCAGCCGCAACAAATATCCCGCTGCACTGGCGGCAGCTTATAGCTTACCCATTCAGAATTCGAGGTCCAGCCGCAACAGGGCCTTGAGGTGAGAAAATGAGCAATTTAGCTTACCCATTCAGAATTCGAGGTCCAGCCGCAACGATTGACGCTGTGCGGATTTTGCGGATTGTAGCTTACCCATTCAGAATTCGAGGTCCAGCCGCAACAAGATAATGTGGCGACGTTTGTTCGTAGAAGCTTACCCATTCAGAATTCGAGGTCCAGCCGCAACACCGTAGACGGGTGTGTAGCCGAGTTCGTTAGCTTACCCATTCAGAATTCGAGGTCCAGCCGCAACAATGCAGCCGCCGCATATACCCTGACATCAAGCTTACCCATTCAGAATTCGAGGTCCAGCCGCAACTGAAGCGATGGCCGTGGCTCTCGCCACCCAAGCTTACCCATTCAGAATTCGAGGTCCAGCCGCAACTGACGGCCAGCCCGACGCTACGCTGGTGCGAGCTTACCCATTCAGAATTCGAGGTCCAGCCGCAACATGTTCCCCGTCAAGAAGTGGGCCGCAGAGAGCTTACCCATTCAGAATTCGAGGTCCAGCCGCAACCTTCGGTCCCTGCCGAAAGTGTCCGCGATGAGCTTACCCATTCAGAATTCGAGGTCCAGCCGCAACAGCCCAACCCGGAGGGGTATCTCACATGAAAGCTTACCCATTCAGAATTCGAGGTCCAGCCGCAACTAAACCGCGCCCACGTCCGGATCGTCCAACAGCTTACCCATTCAGAATTCGAGGTCCAGCCGCAACACGGACATTGACGCCCTGTTCGTGGGCACCAGCTTACCCATTCAGAATTCGAGGTCCAGCCGCAACTACTTGTATCCGTGACCGATTTTCTTGACGAGCTTACCCATTCAGAATTCGAGGTCCAGCCGCAACTCAGGAACCCTGGGCGTGAATGAAAATGTCAGCTTACCCATTCAGAATTCGAGGTCCAGCCGCAACACGGTCAGGTGTGGGGTGCGTCGGTATCCTAGCTTACCCATTCAGAATTCGAGGTCCAGCCGCAACTTTGCGGGCGATGATAGCTTGATCGGTCCCAGCTTACCCATTCAGAATTCGAGGTCCAGCCGCAACTTCCACGATGAACAAGAACAATACGACCCGAGCTTACCCATTCAGAATTCGAGGTCCAGCCGCAACAACACAACGGCGTCACCGTCGAGATCAAGCAGCTTACCCATTCAGAATTCGAGGTCCAGCCGCAACGACTTTTGGAATCAAAAACTGCGCCCATTCTTCCATCATCTCCCGCCGCTTCTCGACCATGTCGCCGCGCCTATACGCGCGTTCCACATCACTACCGACATTGTGCGCGAGTGCCATCTCGGCCATGTCTCGAGGGTAGTTAGTGCGCTCGGCAGCCCAGTCCCTGAAGCTGGAGCGCAGACCATGTGGCACTGCTGGTCGACGCGAGCGGGCGTCAAGGAAACCCGGGCGATCCTCCTTTTCCTCGGCAGCTTGGATCCGGCGCATCACGGCAGAGATAGTCATGTCGGACATCTGACCATTCTTTGGGGACGGGAAGACATAAGGGCAGTCCATCAGGCGCGGCTGGTCAGCAAGAAGGTCGACCGCAGCGGCGGAAAGTGGCACACGATGCTCGCGCCCGACCTTCATTCTCTCTCCGGGGATTGTCCAGATGCCATTGGCCAGGTCGATCTCATCCCAAACCGCGCCTCGCACTTCGCCTGATCGAGACGCGGTCAGTGTCAGGAACTCCAGCGCTCGGGCTGCGATACCCTCCCTAGTGCGCAGCACGTGGAACCACTCCTCGATCTCTTCCAGGGCGACGGCCGGATACCTGTTCTCCTTCTGCACCTTGTTGGGCGAGGGGAGGATCTGTTGCAGGTTGCCCTTCCACCGCGCTGGGTTCTCACCCTCGCGCAGCTCCATTACCTTGGACCAATCCAGGACCGCCTCGATGCGCTGGCGCACGCGCGATGCGGTCTCGTTCTTCGTGCTCCAGATCGGGCGCAGGACGGCTAGGATATCCTCGACTGAAATGATCGCGACAGCCTTATCGCCGATCACAGGGAAGGCGTAGGTGGTCAGCGTCGAGCGCCACTGTTTGATGTGCTTGACGTTCTTTAGCTCGCCTTGCACTTTCTCCTCGTAGTAGCGTTCGAAAGCATCCTCGAAGGTGGTGCGCTGTCTTTGCTCGACAGCGAGTGCGGCACGCTCGATCTGGCGCTCCTCAACCGGGTCAATGCCAGCACTGATCTTGCGCTTCATCTCCAGCGCTCGTTCGCGCGCTTCTGCGAGAGATACCTCTGGATAAGGTCCGAGGCCAATATGTCTGCGGTTGCGTCCAACCGTGACCCGGAATATCCATGATCTGGCCCCGGTATCAGTAATGTTCAGGCTCAGTCCGGCGGGGGTTCCACCGACCGCGTGGCGGCCTGGCTCTGATAGTCTTTTTACTTGGATC